>WQXW01000182.1 GCA_009781575.1 Solirubrobacterales bacterium | reverse complement strand
CCCGATCGTGTACCTGGTCGACTCGGCCGGCGCGCGCATCACCGAGCAGGTGCGCATGTTCCCGGGCCGGCGCGGCGCGGGCCGCATCTTCTTCAACCAGGTGCGCCTGTCGGGTGTGGTGCCGCAGGTGTGCGTGCTGTTCGGCCCGAGCGCGGCGGGCGGCGCCTACATCCCCGCGTTCTGCGATCTGGTGATCATGCGCGAGGGCAACGCGTCGATGTACCTCGGCTCGCCGCGCATGGCGCAGATGGTGATCGGCGAGCAGGTATCGCTGGAGGAGATGGGCGGCGCGCGCATGCACACCGGCGTGTCGGGCTGCGGCCATCAGCTGGTGTCCAGCGACGAGGAGGGCATCGAGTGGGCGCGGCGCTACCTCGCCCACTTCCCCTCCAACTGGGAGCTGCCCCCGCCGCCGGCGCCGCCGCGCGCGCCGGCGCCTCTCCCCGGCGAGCGCGATCTCGCGGAGCTGATCCCCGCGGATGAGAACAAGCCGTTCGACATGCGCGCGCTGATCGAGGCGATCGTGGACGAGGGCTCGCTGCTGGAGATCCACCCGCGCTGGGCCAGGGAGCTGATCGTGGCCCACTGTCGCCTCGAGGGCCGCGCGGTGGGGGTCGTGGCCAGCCAGCCCAACCACAGGGGCGGTGTGCTGTTCAACGACTCCGCCGACAAGGCCGCGCGCTTCATCGGGACGTGCAACGCGTTCAACATCCCGCTGCTGTTCCTCGCGGACGTGCCGGGCTTCATGATTGGCACCCAGGTGGAGCGCCAGGGCATCATCCGCCACGGCGCCAAGATGATCAGCGCGGTCTCGGAGGCGACGGTGCCGAAGATCTCGGTGATCGTGCGCAAGGCCTACGGCGCGGGCCTCTACGCGATGGCCGGCCCGGCGTTCGACCCCGACTGCTGCCTGGCGCTCCCCAGCGCGTCGATCGCGGTCATGGGACCGCAGGCCGCGATCAACGCGGTCCACTACAACCAGCTGCAGGCGATCGAGGACGAGGGGCAGCGCGCGCGCGAGACCGAGCGTCTGCGCGCCGAGTACGAGCGGGACATAGACCTGCTGCACCTCGCCTCCGAGCTGGTGATCGACGCGGTGGTGGAGCCCACGGAGCTGCGGGGCGAGTTGGTCCGCCGGTTCGCCCACGCCCAGCGAAAGCGCCGCCACTGGCCGCGCAAGCACAACCCGGTGACCCCCGTTTGAGTGTCCTGTTTCGACGGCCCCGCCTGCCGGGCGCGCGGCCTCGAACACACCTGTCTGAGGTGCCGTTGGTGGATTTGTTTTGGGGATTCGTTCCGCGCGGAACCAATCCCCAAAACAAAAAACACAACGGCCGCTGCTCGCCGAGCGGAGCGTCACCGAACACTGCGAGAGTCAGGCGCTCTGCGCCGGCGGCTCCGACGCGGGCGGCTCCGAGGAGGTGGGCGGCTCCGAGGTGGACAGGCCATCGCCCGGCGGCTCCGACGCCGGCCGCTCCGCGCCGGCGGGCTCCGACGGCGGGGGTGAGCCGGCCATGCCCGCGGCGCGCGTGTCGTCGTCCTGGAAGGGCGGGTAGGTCTCGGTGAGCAGGTAGAGGTAGGCGTCGCTGCGCGCGGTGTAGGAGTTGCCCAGCACCATCAGGTCGAACAGCCCGCGGGGCATGCGGCCGGTGATCACGATCACGAACCACGCGGCGAAGGCGCCGATCTCGATCAGCAGCCCCATCACGTAGCGCACGACCACGATGGGGATCGCGAGGACGAAGCGAAAGAGCGTCTTCAGCCGGCTGTAGCGCTCCAGCGGGACGAACTGCATGCGGATCGGATAGGCGGGGTCGGGCGTGCCGAGGAACGGCGCGTAGGGGTCGCACAGCAGCGCGGTGTAGGCGGTCACGCGCGTCACGAAGCGGGTGTAGCCGGAGACGAACTCGTACAGCGGGCGCGGGTAACGGGCGGTGATCACGATCGCGAACCACGCGATCACGATCGCGACGAGCGCGGCGATGGCGTAGAAGTAGAGCCAGATCCAGAGAGGGATGGCGAGGATCAGCCTGAAAAACACGGTCAGGCGGCTGCGTCGGTCGACATAGTCGGCCTCGAATGTGACGGGATAGGACACGCGCTCCTCCTTACGCGGCGATCGGCCGCTCGGTCGTCGTGCGAGTAGCTACAAGGAGATGCTAATCCCGCGGACGGCGGAGGGGTGGCTGGGTTCAATAGATTTCACGCCGTATGGACGCGACGACCGAGTTGGCCTACGCCGGCATTGCCCAGCAGGCCCGGCTGATCGCGGCGGGCGAGGTGTCCTCGCGCGAGCTCGTGGAGCTGTGTCTGGGGCGGATCGAGCGGTTCGACCCGCAGCTGGGCGCGTTCCGGGTGGTGTTCGCGGAGCGCGCGCTGCTGGAGGCCCAGCAGGCGGACGCGCGCCGCGGCGCGGGCGAGGAGCGCCCGCTGGGAGGCGTGCCGCTGGCGGTCAAGGACGAGATGGACGTGGCGGGCGAGGCGACCACGATGGGCACCGACGCCAACCCGCAGCCGGCGCGCGCGGATGCGGAGGTGGTGCGGCGGCTGCGCGAGGCGGGCGCGGTGGTGATCGGCAAGACCAAGATGCCGGAGCTGGGCATGTACCCGATGACCCAATCGGCCACCTGGGGTGTGACGCGCAACCCGTGGGACACCACGCGCTCGCCCGGCGGCTCGAGCGGCGGCAGCGCGGCCGCGGTGGCCGCGGGCCTGGTGGGCGGGGCGCTGGCCGCGGACGGGGGCGGCTCGATCCGTGTGCCGGCGGCCTACTGCGGCCTGGTGGGGGTGAAGCCGCAGCGCGGGCGGGTGCCGCTGGCGCCGCACCTCGACGCGTGGTACGGCCTGGTGGTCAACGGCGTGCTGACCCGCTCGGTGGAGGACACCGCGCTGTTCCTGGACGCGGTGGCCGGCGCCCCGCACGACCCCGGCGGGCCGGCGCCGCCCGATCGGCCGTTCGTGCGGGCCGCGCACGAACCCGCGGGCCGGTGGCGGATCGCGGTGGCCACACGGCTGCCGCCCTCGCCGCTCGCGCGCCTCGATCCGGCCAACCGCGCGGCGGTGAGCGAGACGGCGGAGCTGCTGCGTGCGCTCGGTCACGAGGTGCGCGAGCACGAGATCGACTACGGGGCGATGACCCCGCCGCCGGAGTTCACGGTGCGCTACCTGCGGGGCGTATACGACGAGGTGGGGGCACTGGGCGAGCCGGAGCGGCTGGAGCGGCGCACGCGCGCGATGGCGCGCCTGGGCTCGATCGTGGCGCCGGCGTTGGTGCGGTGGAGCCGCGCGCGCGAGGCACAGCTGGCGGCGCGTTACAACGAGGCGCTGCGGGACCACGACGTGCTGCTGACGCCGGTGACCCCCGCGCCGGCGCCGCGCGCGGCGAGCCACGAGGGGCTGAGCTGGCTGCGCGCGTCGCTGATCTCCGCCGCCACCGTGGCCTACCTGGCGCCGTGGAACCTCACCGGCCAGCCGGCGGCGTCGGTGCCGGCGGGCTTCGACGAGCAGGGACTGCCGCGCGCGGTGCAACTGATCGCGCGCCCCGACGAGGAGGCGACCCTCCTCTCGCTGGCCGCTCAATTGGAGGGCGAGCGGGGCTGGGTGGAGCGGCGGCCGGCGGCGTTCGCGTGAGCGCCGTGGCGGAGCTCACCGACGAGCTGCTGCAGGTCGCGGTGGAGGCGGCGCGCATGGCCGGCGCGATGCTGCTGGAGCGCTTCGAACGGGGCGAGGCGCGTGGGGTGTCGACCAAGAGCACGCCCACCGACCCGGTGAGCGAGGCGGACATCTCATCGGAGCGCGCGATCCACGAGCTGCTGCAGCGGCGCCGGCCGCGGGACGGGCTGCTGGGCGAGGAGGGCGACGATCAGCTGGGGGCGAGTGGGCTGCGTTGGATCGTGGACCCGCTGGACGGCACGGTGAACTTCCTCTTCGGCCTGCCGCAATGGAGCGTGAGCGTGGCGGTCGGCGACTCGGCGGGCACGGTGGCGGGCGTGGTGTACGACCCCTGCCGCGATCAGCTCTTCGCCGCGGCGCGCGGGGGAGAGGCGAGTGTGAGCGTGGGCGGTGGCGCTCCCCAGCGCCTGAAGGGCTCCACCTGCGCGGATCTTTCGACGGCGCTGATCGCGACCGGCTTCGCCTACGACGCGCAGGTGCGCGCGGCGCAGGCGGAGCTGATGGTGCGCGTGTTGCCGCGCGCGCGGGACATCAGGCGCCTCGGCAGCGCGGCGCTGGACCTCGCGTGGACGGCGTGGGGCCGCTGCGACGGCTACTTCGAGCACGGCGTCAAGCCGTGGGACGTGGCAGCGGGCGCGCTGATCTGCGAGCGCGCGGGCCTGTGCGTGCTCGACCTGCCAGAGGACCGGCGCCTGCCCAAGGGGATCCTCGTCGCCGCGGAGGGCCTCGTGGAGCCGCTGCTGGAGCTGGTTGGGCGGGCGTAAAGGCGCGTCGCAGACGAGCCTCGAACACGCCTGCCGCAAGCGCCGTAGGTGACTTCAAAAAGAGAATTCGTTCCGCGCGAAACGAATCCAAAAAACAAAACACGCAACGGACGCTGCTCGAGCGCGGCGCCGCTGAACCGGGAAACCACAGACTCAGCCCCGCTGAGCTGCGTTCCTCCACGAACGCGGCACCCCAACACGACACACAGCACGGCCCCCTCTAGACTGGCCCGGCGGGCGGCGGTGGAGGAACGGCAGACTCGATGCGCTCAAAACGCATTGTCCGCAAGGACGTGTGGGTTCGAATCCCACCCGCCGCACTCGCTCGCTCGCGGACGCGCGGGACGCGCGCTCAACAGGCGCGCGGGTGATCCCGCGCTCAGGCGGGTTGGGGCGCGGCGAACGAATGGTCGCCGCTCGCCGAGGGAT
>WQXW01000181.1 GCA_009781575.1 Solirubrobacterales bacterium | reverse complement strand
TGCTGGCCCAGCGCGGGACCCACCGGCGGCGCGGGACTCGCCTGCCCGGCGTTGGCCTGCAACTTGATCGTGGTGAGCACCTTCTTGGCCATAGCGTTCTGGAGGTTAGCGGCTAAATCTTCTTCACTTGGTCGAAGCCGACCTCAACGGGCGTCTCGCGCCCGAAGATCGACACCAGCACCTTGAGCTTGGCGGCGTCGTCGTTGATCTCGGAGATCTCGCCGGAGAAGTCCGACAGCGGGCCCGACACGACCTTCACGGTCTCGCCGATCGCGAACTGCGCGCGGGTGCGCGGCGCGGCGGCGACCTCCTTGTGCAGCAGCCGGTCGACCTCGCCCTGGGTGAGCGGCACCGGCTCATTGGAGGAGCCCACGAACCCGGTGACCCCGGGGGTGCCCTTGACCACGCCCCACGAGTCGTCGTGGAGATCCATGTTGACCAGCACGTAACCCGGCATGGTGCGCTTCTCCACCGTGACCTTCTGGTTGTCCTTCATCTCCGACACCGACTCGGTGGGCACCACGACCTGGCGCACCGCGCGCTGCTGGCCGAGCGACACGACCCGGTGTTCCAGGTTCTGCTTGACCTTGTTCTCGTGACCTGAGTAGGTGTTTATGACGTACCAGCGAAACATTCAGCTCGATTCGTGCAGGATCGTTCGGGAATTGTGACGGGTGCTCTGGGGATCGTCGCGGGAGCGGGGGCTCAGAGAATGAAATTGACGATCTTCTGCGCGACCCAGTCGGCTACGCCGAGGTACACCCCGGCGACCACCACGAAGCCCAGTACCACCGCGGTGGCCTGCGCGACCTGGCGGCGATCCGGCCACTGCACACGCTGGAGCTCTGCCCAGCTCGCGCGCAGAAACGCGACCGCGCGCGCCACCAGCGACACACGGGGCTGCTCGGGGACCGCCACCGCGCGGCGCACCCCGGCCGCGCCGGCACCCGCACCCGCGCCCGCCCCGGCACCGCCGCCGGCGCCGCCCACCGCCGTGAGGCCGCCGCGCCGTCCACCCCCACCGCCGTCGCCACCGCTGCCACCGCCGCCGCCGTCGCCGAAGGCGGCTGCGGCCTCCTCGAGCAGCTCCTCCCGCTCGGCGGCCTGCTCCTCGGCGGGCCGGCCGCCGGCGCCGCGCACGAGCGCGGCGTCGAACTCCTCCACCTCACCGGAGGCGTGCTCGAGCGGACCGGGCACGTCGGAGCGCGCCAAGCGCCCCTCCGTGGGAGGGGTGGAGGGCACGCGGGTGGTGGCCCGTCGCTGCTGCCTGGCACGTTGCTTTCTGGCACGGGGCACGGCGGCGCTCGCGCGCTAACGGGTCTCCCGGTGGCCTGTGTGCCGCCGGCACCACCGGCAATACTTGCGCAGGGTGATGCGATCCGGGTTGTTGCGCTTGCTCTTGTTGGTTTGATAGTTGCGTCGCCTGCACTCCTCGCATGCGAGGGTCACAGCGATTCGAACGTCTCCGCGGGCCATGGGCCTTCCCCTGCGTCGTCGCTTAGGCCCGAGCGAAGAAAAACCCCGCCCAGGCGCGAGGTGGGACCAGTCTAGCGCAGCCGTGGCGGCCCGCGCACGCCAGGTCGCGGTGGCGCGCCGGGGCGCGGCGCGCCCGCGCGCGCCGGTCAGCCGGCCCGCCTCGCGATGGGTGCGACGTCAAGCCGGCGGCCATGTCAGCATCAGCTCAGCGTCACATGTCCCGCGCGCGCGCGCCGCGCGGAGCGCCGTTCCCGCGCGCGCGGCCCGCGGATCACATCCATGGCCTCGAGCGACCGTGACCCCGAGCCCGACCGCCGACTGCGCCAGCGGCGCGCGTCACGCGAGCGACGGCGCCGGGCGGTGCGTGCCCAGCGCGCCGGCGCGGTGCTGCTGGCGGTGGCCGTGGCGGCGGTCGCGGTGGCTGTGGCGGTGCTGCTGGTGAGCGCCGGCAGCTCCCACGGGGGCGGCCGCGCCCGCGCGGCCGGGGTGCGGATCAGCCCCCGCGCGCCGGCCACGGCGAAGCGCGCGGCGCGGCGGCGGGCGGCGGCGCGGGCCGCGGCGCTGCAGAACGCGGGCCAAACCCCTCCCCTGCGCCGCCTGATCGCGATGGGTCGCCCGATCTACTGCGCCGGGCGGCGCGGGCGCGAGGTGGCGCTCACCTTCGACGACGGGCCGGGGCCATACACCCGCCTCGTGGTGCGCAAGCTGCGCGAACACCACATGGCGGCCACGTTTTTCATCGTGGGCCGCAACATCCCCCTGGTGCCGGGCGTCACGCGCGCCGAGCGCGCGCTGGGCGACGTGGGCGATCACACCTTCACCCACCCGCTGCTGACCGCGCTGGCGCCCTCCGAAGCGGAAGCGGAGATCGTGCACACCAAGCACGCGCTCGAAGCGGCCTCGCGCGGGCCGGTGATCCTCTTCCGCCCCCCCTACGGCGGGTTCAACCCGACCATCGACCGCATCGCGCGCCAGCACGGTCTGGCGGAGATCCTGTGGACCGTCGACAGCGCCGACTCGCTCGGCGCCAACTACGCGGGCATCGAACACAACGTGATCACGGGGCTCCATCCCGGCGCGATCATCCTCATGCACGAGAACCGCGGCCAGACGGTGCGCGCGCTGCCGGCGATCTTCGCGGCGATCCGGCGCCGGGGGCTGCGGCCGGTGAGCGTGCCCCGGCTGCTCACCGACGATCCACCCAGCGCGCGCCAGCTGCGGGAGGGCGGGGCCGGCTGTGGCGTGTCCCATTCGGTGGGCAGCGGTGGCTGATCCGCCCTCGCTCGATCGATCGAGCGCCGGGCGTTGCGTGTTTTGTTTTTTGGATTCGTTCCGCGCGGAACGAATCCTCTTTTTGAATCCACCAACGGAGCCTGCGACAGGTGTGTTCGAGGCGGCGCGTCGCAGGCGTGCCGCAGGCCGAATCCTCGCCCCTCCGGGAGAGTCGCACCCAAAGAGAGTCGCCCACGCCCCCGACCGGCCCGGGGCGGGCGGCGACACAACCGGGCCGCCGAGCGCTCACTGAAACGCGGCCACCACCGCGACCACCACGTACATGGCGATCAGCGCCAACCCCTCATACGGCCAGGCCTCGCCGTCGCCGGTCACCTGCCACACGGCCACCGCGCTCACCGCCAGCGCCCCCACATAGACAGGCGGCAGCCCGAAGGTGAGCGTGGTGGGCAGCGCCAGCGAGACCAGCACCAGCAGCGGGAACACGAACGCCGACACCTGCGCGATCGAGCTCTTGACCACGGCGATCGCGAGCTCGAAGCGCCCGCGCCAGGCCATCGCCACCGCGCTGGCGTTCTCGACCGCGTTGCCCGCCAGCGCCACGATCACGAGGCCGGCGAACGCCTGCGAGAGATGGAGCGTGGAGAGCGCCGGCAGGAGCGCGTCCACGAACCACCCCGCCACGAACGCCGAGCCCACGCCGGCGGCCGCCAGCAGCGACAACGCCAGCGCGATCGGGAGCCGCGCCGGCGGCTCCTGGTGGCCGCCCCCCCGGCCGTCGTGGGCACCCCGCGCCGACGCGCGGCGCTGGCGGGCGTCGTCGCGCAGGTAGGACACGATCCACGAGAGGTACACCACCAGCAGGCAGGCGGCGCCGACCGCGGAGATCGCCCGCGCGTGGCGCGCGGCGGGCGCGTGGCTGGCCAGGAGCAGGCCCAGCAGCACGATCACGAACACCGTGATCAGCATCAGCGTGGCGGTGTCGTTGGGCAGGCGCCGGCCGAAGCGCATCACGCCGCCGGGGGCGCGCGAGGCGCCGACCACGATCACCGCGCCCAGCACCAGCAGGGCGTTGGCCAGCAGCGAGCCGACGATCGCGGTCTGCGCCAGCACGAGCTCCTGGCCGTGGTGGAGCGCGAACGCGACCACGAAGATCTCTGGCAGGTTGCCCAGCGTGGCCTGGAGCAGGCCGGTGGCGGCCGGGCCCAGGTGGCGGCCGGTCTGTTCGGCGGCCAGCGCCACGATCCAGGCGAGCCCGGCAAGCGCCACCGTGGCGAGCGCGAAACGGGCGACCGGGGCCCAGTGCAGGTAGTGGGCCAGCCCCGCCAGCGCGACCACTGCGGCGACGGCGGCCAGCAGCAGCCGCTCCAGCCGGGTCAAAGTGATCGGCTCAGTGCTTCTCGAGCACGCGGTCGATCAGGCCGTAGTCGTGCGCCTGCTCGGGCGTGAAGAAGCGGTCGCGCTCCATGTCGGCGCGCACCTGCTCCAGGGGGCGGCCGGTGTGGGTGGAGTAGATCGTGTCCAGCCGTTCGCGCACCGCGAGGATCTCGCGCGCGTGTATCTCGATGTCGGTCGACTGCCCTTCAAAGCCGGCCGACGGCTGGTGGATCAGGATGCGGCTGTTGGGCAGCGCGGCGCGCTTGCCCGCGGTGCCGCCGGCCAGCAGGAGCGAGCCCATGGACATCGCGATCCCCACGCACATCGTGGCGATGTCGGGCTTGATGAACTGCATGGTGTCGTAGATGGCGAGGCCCGAGTACACGTGGCCGCCGGGTGAGTTGATGTACAGCGAGATGTCCTTCTCGGGGTCGTCGCTCTCGAGGTGCAACAGCTGAGCCACCACGAGGTTGGCGATCTGGTCGTCGATCGGCGAGCCCAGGAAGATGATGCGCTCGTTGAGCAGGCGCGAGTAGATGTCGAATTCGCGCTCGCCCCGCGCGGTGCGCTCGACGACCATCGGGATCAGCTGCGCGCGCGCCACACCGCCACCCTAGCGGCCGGGTGGCCGACGAGGTGGTTCGGGGGTTGGAAAACAGAGCCAGGGTTCCCGTGCCGGTCCAGCAGCGTCCGTTGCGTGTTTTGTTTTGAGGATTGGTTCCGCGCGGAACGAATCCTCTTTTTGAATCCCCCAACGCGGCCTCAGACAGGCGTGTTCGAGGCCGC
>WQXW01000180.1 GCA_009781575.1 Solirubrobacterales bacterium | reverse complement strand
TCGCGGCGCCACAGCACGTGATCAGCTGAGCGCCCGCCACACCGGATCGGCCGAGCGCGGGCCGCACCGCAGGCTCACCCGTCCGCCCCGTACCATCGGCTCTCAATGGCGGCCACGACGATCGCGGTGCTCTCGCAGAAGGGGGGCACCGGCAAGACCACGATGGTGCGCACGCTCGCGGACATCCTGCGGCGGAGCGAGCTGCGCACGCTGGCGGTCGATCTGGATCCGCAGGGCAACCTGTCGGACTACTTCGACCTGCCGCCGGAGTCGGAGCCGACGATCGCGGACGTGCTCTCCGGCCGCGCGGCGCTGGAGGAGGCGATCCACGACGACGTGGTGCCGGCCAGCCTCAACCTCGCCGAGACCGAGCTGTCGCTGGGCGGCAAGATCGGCCGCGAGCTCACGCTGAGGCGCGCGCTGGACGGCACGGGGGAGCGATACGAGCTGGTGCTGATCGACTGCCCCCCCTCGCTGGGCCTGCTGACGGTGAACGCGCTCGTGGCGGCCGACCACGCGCTGATCGCCGCGCAGGCGCAGTACTTCGCGCTGCAGGGCGTGGAGCAGGCGGTGGAGGTGGTCGAGCTGGCGCGCGAGGCGCTCAACCCGGGGCTGTCGCTGTTGGGGGTGCTGCTCAACCTCGCCGACATGCGCACGGTCCACTCGCGCGAGGCGCTGACCTCGCTGAAGGACCGGTTCGGCGAGAAGGTGTTCGGCACGGTGATCCGCTCCTCGATCGCCTACGCCGAGTCGGCCGAGCGCGCGATCTCGATCCTCGACTACCGCCCCGACCTGGCGCGCGACTACCTGGCGCTGGCCAAGGAGCTGCTGGCGCGCCTGGGATTGGCGCAGGCCCAGGAGCGCCTGCCCCAGTTCGCCTGAGCGGCCCGCCGGGGCGCTCGCGTGCTCGCGCGCGCGCCAGATTCCCGAAAATGGGCCGGCGCCCGCTCCCGGGGTGCCGGTCGAGCACCGTCCGTTCCGTATTTTGTTTTTTGGATTGGTTCCGCGCGGAACGAATCCTCAAAACAAATCCCCCAACACCCCCTCAGACAGGCGTGTTCGACGCCACGCCAGATTCCCGCAAAGTGCGCATTTTCGCATTTTCATTGCGGGCCGGCGCGCGCTCAGCGCTCGACCACCACGCCCTGCGACTCGAAGGGCGCGCGCATCACGGTGGCCCAGCCCTGCACCTCCGCGGAGAGCCGTTCGGCGACGGCGCCGGTCTGCTCGTAGAAGCACCACACGAGCACCGCGGGGCCGGCGCCGGAGATGGTCGCGCCCAGCGCGCCCAGGGCGCGCGCGCGCTGGGCGAGCGCGTAGGAGCGCGGGAAGAGCGCGGCGCGGCGCTCCTGGTGGAGGCGATCCTCGAGGCCCCGGCCCACCAGGTCCCAGTCACCCCGCGCGAGCCCCAGCATGAGGAGCGCCCCGTGCGCGACGTTGAACACGGCGTCGGCGAGCGGGACCTCCGCCGGCAGCGCGGCCCTGGCCTGGGAGGTGTGGAGCGCCTCGCGCGGCACGACCGCGAGCGCCTCCAGGCCGGTGGGTCCGTCGAAGCGCACCGCCCCGCCGTCGGCGCACACCGCGAAGCCGCCCATGAGCGCGGCGGCGACGTTGTCGGGATGGCCCTCCAGCGCGGTGGCGTGCGCCAGCAGGTCGGCGTGGCGCTCGAAGAGGTGGTCGGCGGCGGCCAGCCCCGCCACGATCGCGGCGGCGCTCGAGCCGAAGCCGCCGCTGAGCGGGATCTGCGATCGGATGCGGAAGCGCAGGCCGTCGGGCGAGCCGAGCCGCTCGAAGCCCCGCACGCAGAGGTTGTCGCGCCCGCGCGCCACCGGCAGCTCGGTCTCGACCGCGAACGTGCCGGTGTGCAGCACCTCGAGCTCCAGGTGCATCGACAGCGCGGCGGCGAAGGTGTCGAAGCCGGGCCCGAGGTTCGCCGAGGACGCCGGCACCCGCACGAGCACCCGCCGCCGCGTCATGTGCCGGCGCGTGGCACGGCGCGGGGGTGCGCCGCAGCGCCGAGGGGGGCGGCGCTCAACCCAGCACCGCGGCTTCGATGGCGGCCATCTGGGGCTCGCACGGGATCACCGCGCCCTCGTTGTGGTCCAGCGCGGTGTCGGGGTCCTTCAGGCCGCGGCCGGTCATCACGCACACCACCCGCTCGGCGCCGTCGGCGCCGTACTCGAGCAGCCCCGCCACGGCGGCCGCGGAGGCGGGCTCGCAGAACATGCCTTCGCGCGAGGCCAGCAGGCGGTAGGCGGCGAGGATCTGGGTGTCGCTGACCGCGCGGATCGCGCCCTGGGACTGCTCGACCGCGTCGAGCGCCTCGGCGCCGCGCGCGGGGTTGCCGATGCGGATCGCGGAGGCCACCGTTTCGGGGTGCTCGAAGATGTGGCCGGCGACCAGCGGCGCGGCGCCCTCGGCCTGGAAGCCGAAGAGCCGGGGCGTGGCGCCCATCTCGGAGAACCCGCGCCAGTAGGCGGTGATGTTGCCGGCGTTGCCGACCGGGATGCACAGCAGGTCGAGCCGCCCGAGCTCCTCCAGCAGCTCGAACGCGCCGGTCTTCTGGCCTTCCACGCGGAACTCGTTGACCGAGTTGACGAGCGAGATCGGGTGGCGCTCGACCAGCTCGCGCACCAGCTCGAGGCCGCGGTCGAAGTTGCCGGCCACCGACACCACGCGCGCGCCGTGGGCGAGGATCTGCGCGAGCTTGCCCGTCGCGATCTTGCCGTCGGGGATGATCACCGCGCAGCGGATGCCCGCGCGCGAGGCGTAGGCGGCGGCGGAGGCGGCGGTGTTGCCGGTGGAGGCGCAGATGATCGCCTGGGCGCCCTCGCGCAGCGCGGCGGACACCGCGCAGGTCATGCCGCGATCCTTGAAGGAGCCGGTGGGGTTGGCGCCCTCGCACTTCATCCACACCTCCGCGCCGACCCGCTCGGAGAGCACCGGCGCGGGCAAGAGCGGCGTGGCGCCCTCGCAGAGGCTCACCACGGGGTCGCCCTCCTCGAAGGGCAGGTGCTCGCGCCAGCGCTCGATCAGCGGCGGGCGTGCGCTGGTGACGCTCATTGGAACTCCTCTTCTATGACCCGGATCACGCGGGGCGTGGAGCGCGCGCAGGGGAGCTCGCCGATGCGGCGCACCGCCTCGCGCATGCGCGACTCGAGCAGCGGGTGCACCACCATCACCAGGCGCGCGTTGTCGTCGACCCCGCGTTGCAGGACCGCCTTGATCGAGGCGCCCTCCTCGCCGAGGATCTGCGCGACCGTGGCCAGCACGCCGGGGCGGTCGGCGACCTCCATGTGCAGATAGAAGGCGCTCTCCACATCGTCGATCACCTGCAGCGGCCGCGAGGGCGCCAGCGCGGGCGCGGGCAGCGAGATCACGCTGATCAGATCGCCCAGCACCGCGCTGGCGGTCTGGCGGCCGCCCGCGCCGGGGCCGGACATCGTGATCTCGGTGATCGCGTCGGACTCGACGGTGACCGCGTTGAAGGAGCCGCCCACCGACGCCAGCGGGTGGCCGGCGTAGAGGAACGCGGGGTGCACGCTCACCGAGAGACCCCCGTGGCGGCGCTCGGCGGTGCCGATCAGCTTCAGCCCCAGCCCGAACTCGCGCGCGTACTGGAGGTCGTCGTTGCGCAGGTGCTCGATCCCCTCGTGGGGCACGTCGCCGAGCCCGAGCGGCGCGCCGAAGGCGATGCGCGCGAGGATCGCCATCTTGGCGGCGGCGTCGCGGCCGCTCACGTCTTCGGAAGGGTCGGCCTCGGCGAACCCGCGGCGCTGGGCCTCGGAGAGCGCGCGCTCGTAGGACAGCCCGCGCTCCATCTCGGAGAGGATGAAGTTGGTGGTGCCGTTGACGATCCCGTGGATGCGCTCGATGTGGGCGCCGGCGAGCGTCTCGCACAGCACCCGGACCACGGGCACCACCCCGGCGACCGCGGCCTCGAAGCGCAGCTGCACGCCGTGGCGGCGCGCCGCCTCGAACAGCTCCTCGCCGTGCTCGCACAGGAGCTGCTTGTTGGCGGTGATCACATCGCGCCCCGATTCGATCGCGCGCAGCACGTGGGCGCGCGCGGGTTCGAGCCCGCCCATCAGCTCCACGACCGCCTCACACCCGCCGAGGATCTCCTCGAGATCGCCGCCCCGCCGCGTGAGCACCCCGCTCACGCGCGGCCGCCGCCCGGTCAGCTCCTCGATCGCCGCGGCGCGCTCCTCGAGCAGCGCGGCGAAGGCCGAGCCGACCGTGCCGAAGCCCAAGAGGCCCACCTCGAAGGTGGCGGCCGGACCTTCACGATCGATGGCCCGTCCTTCACGGTTGACGAACCGCGCCTCGCGGTCGATGGCCGGCTCGCTCACGCCGCTGCCCCGTTCAGGCGACATCGCGCGCCGTCAACTCGTCGAGGCCCTCGCGCCGCACCACCGCGCGCGCGTCGCCGCCGGCGCAGAAGATGACCGGCGCGCGCAGCGCGCCGTTGTAGTTGTTGGCCATCGCGTAGCCGTAGGCGCCGGTGGCGGGGACCGCCACGACATCGCCGGCGCGCGGCTCGTCGAGGCGCGCGTCGGCGACGATCACGTCGCCCGACTCGCAGTGCTTGCCGGTGAGCACACAGGGGGTGGAGCCGAAGGGGCGGTCGACGATGTGCGCTTCGTAGCGCGCGCCGTAGAGCATCGGGCGCAGGTTGTCGGACATGCCGCCGTCGACGGCCACCCACGTGGAGACGTTGCGCTTGATCGTCTGCACGGTGTAGAGCGTCACGGTGCTGTAGGCGACGAGCGCGCGGCCCGGCTCGAACAGCAGGCGCTTGCCGGGGCCGAGCGTTTCGTGTGCGGCGCCGATCACGCTCTGCACGTAGTCGCTCATCACCGGCGGATGCTGGGCGGAGGTGTACGC
>WQXW01000179.1 GCA_009781575.1 Solirubrobacterales bacterium | reverse complement strand
TGATCGTTACCGGTACGACCCGCGCGAGCCCACCCCCTCGCTGGGCGGACCGGCGCTGCTGGCGATGCGACCGATCCGCGACAACCGCGCGCTCGAGCGGCGCGCCGACGTGCTGACCTACACCACCGCGCCCCTGCGCGCGGCCGTGGAGGCGATCGGGCCGGCGCGCGTGGAGCTGCACGTGCGCGCCAGCGCTCCCCACTTCGATCTGTTCGCGCGCGTGTGCGACGTCGAGCCCTCCGGCGCGTCGTGGAACGTCTGCGACGCGCTCACGCGTGTCTCGCCCCAGCGTCTGCGGCCTTCGCCCGACGGCAGCTGGCCGGTCACGTTCGACCTGTGGCCCCTGGGCCACCGCTTCGCCGCCGGCCATCGCATCCGCCTGCAGCTCTCCTCGGGCGCCCACCCCCGCTACGCCAGCAATCCCGGCACCGGCGACGATCTCTCCGCTCACCAGCTGGCGGCGGTGGACATCGAGGTGCTCCACGACGGACCGCACCCCTCGGCGCTGATCCTGCCGGCTCGAGCGCGGCACTCCGGGCGGGCACCCGCTCCACCTGTGCCGCGCGAGCTCCGTCCGTTGCGTTTTTTGTTTTGAGGATTGGTTCCGCGCGGAACGAATCTTCTTTTCAAATCCCCCAACGGCGCCTCGGACAGTGTGTTCCCGACAGCGCGCCGGCGCAAGGACGCTCCCCGGTGGTCATGCCGCCGTCCAGAGCCGGTCGATCGGCATCACGACCAGGCGGTCGTCGGGCCGGTAGGAGCGCGGGCCCGTGCAGAGGATGACCCCCGCGAGCAGACGCTCGCCGAGCGCGTCGCGGAGCTTGCGCAGGTGACGTAGATCGGCTTCCCCAACGCGACTTCCCGCCTTCACCTCGAATGCGAGGACGGTGCGCGGACCCTGCAGTGCGACCACCGGCTCCTCCAACAGCCTCCTGGTCGCGAGCTCCTGAAGGCGACGAACGACGATGCCCGAAAGTGGCTCGATGTCCGCTGGCATACGGATATCCTAGCGTCAATCCAACGATTTCGAGGGGATTTGATCCTCGATTTCGAGGACCATGAGTCAACGATTTCAGGGACCCGTGTTCCGCTGTTTCGAGCACCGGGAGCGCTCGTGTCGGCGCCTCCGCCCCGACCCGGCCGCCGGGTGGAGGCCCCGCGCACTCCCGCGCGCTGGGCCGACGCGCCGCCTGAGATACTCCGCGACCGTGCTCAGCGATCATGCCTACGTGCGCCTCTCGACCGCGATCGGCGCCGCCGGCCTGCGGCTCGTGGGAAAGGCCAACGTGCCGCTCTACCGCCTCACGCGGGGACGGCTCGCGGGGCGGGTGGGCCGCTCGCCGGTCCTGCTGCTGACCACCACCGGGCGGCGCTCCACCCAGCCGCGCACCGCCCCGGTGCTGTACATGCGCGACGGCGAGCGGCTGGTCGTGATCGGCTCCAACGCCGGCAACGCCCGCCCTCCGGCGTGGTCGCTGAACCTCGAGGCAAACCCCCAGGCCGCCGTGCAGGTGGGCGGCCGGCGCACCGCGGTGCGCGCGCGGGTGGCCCGAGGCGATGAGCGCGCGGCGCTGTGGCGCAGGATGAACCAGCAGTACGCGGGCTTCGACGAGTACCGCGCGCGCACCCAGCGCGACATCCGCGTGTTCGTGCTCGAGCCGCGCTAGCTGGAGGCGCCGGCGCGCGCCCGCGCCCTCGCCCTCGGTGCCGGTCGTCGCGAGCAGCGGGCGTTACGTGTTTTGTTTTGAGGATTGATTCCGCGCGGAACGAATCCTCTTTTTGAATCCCCCAACGGCTACTCAGACAGGTGTGTTCGACGCCGAACGCCCCGCGGCGTCGCGCTCGCGGTTCTGCCGGCGCTCGCCCTGGATCTGGACCGCGATCATCGTGACGATCACGGTGACAACCACTCCGATGCCGCCGAAGGTGATGATCAGGCCGACGGTCTTGCTGAACGCCTCGCTGCTTGCCAGCATCGCGCCAGCCTACCAGCGCCGCCTCGGGGCGGTGTCGTAGCCTTAGGCCCTCGGCCGTCACACACAGCCCCCTGGAGAGGTGCCGGAGCGGTTGAACGGGCGCGACTGGAAATCGCGTAACGGGGGTCAACCTCGTTCGAGGGTTCGAATCCCTCCCTCTCCGCTCGCCGCCTCTCGCTCGCGCGTCGCCTCGCCGCCGCCTGCCGGGGGCGGCGGCTACGGGACGACGATCGTGAACGCGTAGCCGCTCGCGAGCCCGGGCGCTGTGGCGCCGGTCGGCGCGAAGGTGTCCACCTCGAAGGTGCCCCCCGGGCAGCCGTGCGTGCGCTTCGCGTTCGCCGCGATCACGCCCGGCGCGCCCCCGATGGAGTAGCTCACCTCGGGCGACACCGCCGCGGCGTCGCTTTCCGGAGCGATCCCCGCGGCGGGGGTCAGGCAGTAGACGCCCGGGTCGATCTCCGCCACCGCGGTGAAGTTGACGGTCTGCGCGGCCACGAAGCTCGCCGCGGACGCCGAGATGGGCTGCACAACCGCGTACGCCCGCGCGGTCCCGGGAGCGCCGGGCGATCCCTGCTGCCCTTCGGTCCCCGCTTTGCCGGCGCTGCCCGCTTTGCCGGTCGCCCCCCGCTCGCCTTTCGACCCCGACAGGCCCGGCAGGCCCGTCTGGCCGCGCGCCCCGCGCGCCCCGCGCGCGCCCCGCGGTCCGGGGATCAGGCACTCCAACTCGTGGTGCCCGCGGCTCAGCACGACGGTGAAGCAGTGCTTGGTGGGGCTCACCTGGGCCGCGCGCGTTTTGGTCGCGCTCACTTTCGCTGCGGCGCGGTGAGCGCCGGGCGCGTCGGCGCCGGGCGGGCCGGCGTGCGGCAGCAGGCTCGTGCCGGCCAGCGCCGGCACGGCCACCGCGAGCGCGGCGATCACGGCGGGCGTGGCGAGCAGCGAGAGGGTGCGGCGCCGGCGCAGCATCACCCAGGAGAACACATCCACGGTCGCCGAGGTAGCGCCGCTGGGCGCAAACTTGCGGCGGGCGCCGGCACGGTCGCGCTAGCGCAGGCCCTCGCCCACGCTCTCGCCCACGCTCTCGCCCACGCCCTCCCGCACGCGTTCGCGGGGCGGGGCGGCGAGGCCGGTGCGCGCCAGCGTGCCGTCGGCCGCGAGCGGGCGGTTTCGCTCCTCGCGCACGATGTACAGCGGCCGGTGCTTGACCTCGTCGTAGATGCGTCCCACGTACTCGCCGATCACGCCCAGCGCGATCAGCTGGATGCCGCCGAGCAGCAGGATCGCGATCGTGAGCGTGCCGAAGCCCGGCAGGTAGGAGCCGGCGAAATGGAGGCCCACGACCACGGGGATCGCCACGAACGCGAGCGACGCCGACAGCAGGCCCACGTAGGTGGCCAGCTGCAGGGGAAGATGCGAGAACGACGCGATCGCGTCCAGCGAGAAGCGCAGCATCTTGCGCAGCGTGTACTTGGTCTGGCCCGCCGCGCGCGCGTTGCGCTCGTAGGGGACCGCCGACTGCGTGAAACCGACCCACACGGTCATGCCGCGCAGGAACCGGGAGCGCTCGGTCATCGACAGCAGCGCGTCCAGCGCGGCACGGTCGAGCAGGCGGAAGTCGCCCGAGTTGGGCTCGAGGTCGACCTGCGCGAGCCGGCCGAAGAGCCGGTAGAACCACGACGCGGTGGCCAGCTTGAACGCGGTCTCGCCCTCGCGCTGCTCGCGCACCGCGTACACCACGTCGGAGCCCGCTTCCCAGCGCTCGATCATGCGCGGGATCAGCTCCGGCGGGTCCTGCAGGTCGGCGTCGATCATCGCCACCACGTCGCCCACCGCGTGCTCGAGGCCGGCGGTCAGCGCGGCCTGGTGGCCGAAGTTGCGCGACAGGCGCACCACGCGCACGCGCTCCTCCTCGGCCGCGATCCGGTCCAGCAGCGCCGGCGTGGCGTCGGTGGAGCCGTCGTCCACGATCACCAGCTCGAACGGGTAGTCGGCCACGGCGGCGGTGGCGCGCTGCACGAACGCCTCCACCAGCTCCTCCTCGTTGTACACCGGCGCCACCACGCTGAGCAGCTTCAGGTGGCGTCGGGTCGGTGTCGGCATGGTGGCGCTCATGCTCACGTCTCGGTGTCCGCTGGCGGGACCTGCGCAACCCCCGCCGGGGGCAGGCCCCCGGAGCGCGGGGGCCTTCACGGGAAGAGTACGGGAACCGCCGGAAAGTGGGATTAAATTGGTTCTAACGCACGGCTGACCCAGCACCGGTCCCGCCTCCCTCGACCCGGGTAGTGTCGTGCCTCGAGCGATGTCAGCACGCTTCCGCCCGACGCCCGCGTTGCGCCAGCTCTCCAACGAGCGCTCGATCGTGACCCAGTTCGTGAAGTTCGCGATCGTGGGCGTCTCCAACACTCTGCTGACGTTTGTCGTCTACACGGTGCTGATCGAAGTGTTCGACGTGTGGTATATCGCCGCCTCCGGCATCGGCTTCGCGGTGGGCGCGGTCAACGGCTTTCTGCTCAACCGCCGCTGGACCTTCCGCGGCCACGCCGGCGACCGTCTGACCGCGGTGCGCTGGACGGTGGTCCAGGGCTCCGGCCTGCTGCTCGACGAGGCGCTGATCTACCTGTTCGTGCACGACGCGTCGATGGACAAGCTGATCGCCCAGGCCTGCGCGATCGCGGTCGTGACCGTGAGCACCTTCCTGGTCAACCGCGCGTGGACCTTTCCGATGGCGCCGCCCCAGCTGGCGGAGCGCTCAGCGCAGGACGGCTAGCAGCGACAGGCCCACCGGGATGCGCCCGCCGCGCGCGATCGTCCACGCCTCGATGTCCAACGGGCGCTCCAGCAGCCAGTTCACCGGCGCCGGCGGCACCCACAGGTCGAGGCTCGACTCGGTGGCGCGGGGGGTGATCCGCCCGACCGCGCGCAGCGCGATCGCGACCGGC
>WQXW01000178.1 GCA_009781575.1 Solirubrobacterales bacterium | reverse complement strand
GATTGGTTCCGCGCGGAACGAATCCTCTTTTTGAATCCCCCAACGGAGACTCGGACAGGTGTGTTCGAGGTGGTGCGCCGGCGCCGCGCCAGGCTGGACGGGAGAACCCGACACTGCCGCTCGGGCACTCCACTCCACGCCCCCGCCTCGCCCGCCACCGGTCGCACGCGCGCCGAGGTGGATAAGGTGCCGGGCGCTGTGCTCGTAACCGTGACCGATCAGCAGGGGGACAGCGTCGAGGCCGACACGGTCGCGCTGGGCATCCTGGAGGGCGAGCCGCCCGCCGAGCACCTCCCGGAGGAGGTGCGCGCGCTGGTCGAGAGTGGCGAGGCGCGGGGCTCCTACAGGTCGCTCGCGTTGGCGCACGCCGGCGGGCGGCGCTGGCTTTTGGTGGGGATGGGCAAGCGCCCCCAGCTGAGCGCCGAGCGCGCGCGCGTGGCGGGGGCGACCGTGAGGGACCGCGCGCGCGAGCTGTCCACCAGGGCGCTCTGTTGGGAGCTCCCCCAGGATTGGGGCGCGGAGATGGCAGGCGCGCTGGTGGAGGGCACCGCGCTGGCCGACTACCGCTTCGAGCTGTACAAGAGCGTGGAGGGCGAGGAGTCCAACGAGCGCCCGCCCCGCCACCTGGAGCGACTGATCGTCGCCGCGCCGGGCGCTCGCGAGGAGCCGCACGAGGAGCCGCTCCAGGACGCGTTGGAGGACGCGATCGAGGAGGCGGTGGCGCGCGCGGCGCTCACCGGCGAGGCGGTCAACAGCGCGCGGGACCTGCAGAACCGCGCGGGCAACGATCTCACGCCGAGCGCGCTGGGCGAGCACGCGCGCGCGCTGGCCTCGGAGATCGGCGCGCTGTCGGTGGAGGTGGAGGGGCGCGAGGGCATCGTGGCGCGCTCGATGGGCGCGTTCGCGGCGGTGGCACAGGGCTCCGAGCAGGAGCCGGCGCTGATCACGCTGCGCTACGAGCCGCCGGCGGGCGCGCGCGAGGGCAGCCCGGTGCTGGGCTTCGTGGGCAAGGCGGTCACCTTCGACAGTGGCGGGATCTCGCTGAAGCCCGGCGCGAAGATGTCGGAGATGAAGTTCGACATGTCGGGCGGCGCGGCGGTGATCGAGGCGGTGGCAGCGATCGCGCGCATGGAGCTGCCGGTGAGGATCGTGGCGGTGGTGGGCGCCACCGAGAATCTCCCCAGCGGGCGCTCGGTCAAGCCGGGCGACGTGGTGACCGCGTCCAACGGCAGGACGATCGAGGTCAACAACACCGACGCGGAGGGCCGCATGGTGCTTGCGGACTGCCTGCACCACGCGGTCTCGCTCGGGGCGGAGCGGATCGTGGACCTGGCGACGCTGACCGGCGCGGTGATCATCGCGCTGGGCTCCACGTATGCGGGGCTGATGGCCAACGACGACGAGCTGGCGCAGCGCGTGACGGAGGCCGGCGCGCGCAGCGGCGAGATCCTGTGGCGCCTGCCGCTGCACGAGGAGTACGTGGAGCTGGTCAAAGGCACCTACGCCGACCTGGACAACGCGCCGGAAGGCCGCAAGGCGGGCACGATCGTGGGCGCCACCTTCCTGGAGAGCTTCGTGGGCGAGGTGCCGTGGGCGCATCTCGACATCGCGGGCTCCGCGTGGGACCTCGGGCGCGCGTACGCGCCCAAGGGCGCCTCGGGGTACGGGGTGCGCCTGCTGGTGGAGCTGGCGCTCTCCTACTGCGCCTGAGCCGGCCGCATGGAGCTCGAGCTCTCCGTCGAGCACGAGCTGATCCGGCGCACGGTGCGCGGGCATCCCGTTCCCTGAAGCGGTTTTCTCCAGATTCCCGCAAAATGCGCCGGCGCCGCCCGCGCCAGCGGTGCCGGCCGAGCAGCGGCCGTTTCGTTTTTTGTTTTAAGGATTGGTTCCGCGCGGAACGAATCCTCTTTTTGAATCCCCCAACGGCGCCACGGAGAGGCGTGCCGCTCAGGGGGCGGTACGATCGCTGGATGCGCGCAGCCGAGTCAGCCCAGGGAGCGGACCCCTACACCGCCCCGGCGGAGGCGATCGGCAGGCGCGATCACCAGCGGGTGACGCTCGGCCACTGCGCGCGCGCGTTCGTGCGCCAGCCTTCCCCTCCCTACCTTTTCGGCGGGGTGGCGATCGTGCTGGCGCTGCGGCTGGCGCAGGGGCAGTGGGGATGGCGCGATGCGGTGATCGTGGCGGGCCTGGTGGCGGTGACGCCGTTCGTGGAGTGGGTGATACACGTGCACCTGCTGCACTCGGGGAAGTTGAAACTGCTGGGGCTTTCGTTCGTGCTGCCCACCGCGCGCGAGCACCGCGCCCACCACCGCTCCCCGGGGGTGCTGGAAGGCGTGCTGCTGCCGGTGTACGGCGTGCTGGTCTTCCTGCCGGTGATCGCGCTCACCAACTGGGCGCTGTCGTTCCCGATCCACGCGGTGCTGGGCGGTCCCCGCCTGGCCTACACCACCACAGGGGTGCTGGTGAGCTTCTCGATCCTGGCGGCGTACGAGTGGACGCACTTCCTGATCCACGCCCCCTACCGGCCGCGGGGGCGCTACTACCGCACGATCTGGCGCAACCACCGCCTGCACCACTACAAGAACGAGCGCTACTGGTTCGGGGTGACCTCGACGTTCGCGGACCGCGCGATCGGCACGAACCCCGACCAGCGCACGATCGAGCGCTCGCGCACGGCGCGCTCGCTGCACGCCGAGGGCTGAGGATCCGGCCGAACTCAGCCCGCCGCCGGGCCCGAGCGCTCCAGCAACCGCGTGGCGGCGCTGGCGGGATCGAGGCGCCGCTGGACCACCTCCTCCAGCAGCTGCTGGAACTCGGGGTCCTCGCGCAGCTCCTCCTCCAGGCGGCGGCGCATGCGCGCGCCGGCCAGCGCGAGCACCTCACCGCGCAGGTTGTGCCGGCGCCGCCGCGCGAGCGTGCCGTCCTTGGAGATGTGACGGCGGTGCTCATCGAGGCGGGCGACCAGCTCCTCGACGCCGCGCCCGTGCGCGGCCTCGGTGCGCACGATCGGCACGCGCCAGCGGTCGCGGGCCTGGGCGGCGTCGAGGTTGCCGAGCGAGAGCACCCCGCGGATCTCGCGCACCATCGTGTCGGCGAGGGGGTGGTCGGCCTTGTTGACCACGATCACGTCGGGGATCTCCATCACGCCGGCCTTGAGCGCCTGGATCGAGTCGCCGGAGCCGGGCATCAGCACCAGCACGATCGTGTCGGCGTGATCGATGATGTCGATCTCCGCCTGGCCGACGCCGACGGTCTCGACGAACACCTCCTCCCGTCCGGCGGCGTCGAGCAGGAGCGCAGCCTGGAGCGCGGCCTCCGAGAGCCCGCCGAGCGCGCCGCGGTTGGCCATCGAGCGGATGAACACGCCGGAGTCGAGAAAATGCTCGCTCAGGCGGATCCTGTCGCCCAGCAGCGCGCCCTCGGTGAAGGGCGAGGAGGGATCGACCGACAGCACCCCCACGCTCCTGCCGGCCTGGCGGCGTGAGCGGGTGAGCGCGCCGATGAGCGTGGACTTGCCCACCCCGGGCGGCCCGGTGAAGCCGTACACCGCGGCGCGCCCGGTGTGGGGATAGACCTCGCGCACCAGCTCCCACCCCTCCGGCCGGTCGTCCTCGACCAGTGAGATCGCGCGCGCGAGCGCGCGGCGATCGCCGTCGAGCAGCCGTTGCGCGAGCGCGCTGGCGGAGGCGGTGGGGGCCATCGAGCCAATCATCGCAGGGGGCTACGATGCGTCGGCGATGGAGAGCGGGCGGTCCGATCGGAGTCCCCGTGCCCGCTGCGAGCCCGCACGGGCGGCAATGAAAATGCGCACTTTGCGGGAATCTGACCGGGCCTCGAACACGTCTGTCCGAGTCGCCGTTGGTGGATTTGTTTTGAGGATTCGTTCCGCGCGGAACCAATCTTCAAAACAAAAAACGAAACGCCCGCTGCTCGACCGGCACCGGCACCGAGGGAGCGGGCGCGGGCGCCGGCGCATTTTGCGGGAATTCGACTCTGTTTTCCTGTGAGTGGTGGCGAGCGCGGAGAACAACGACGGCCTCCCTGGGACGCTCCACCGAGAGCGCACGATCCACCTGCGCGGCGAGCCGCCGCCGCTGCGGGGCGGGGGGCTCGCGCTGCTGCGGTTCATGCGCGCCAACGGCATGCTCAACCGCCGCTACGCGGCGCTGGGGGCGCGCCTGGCGTGGCTGAAGCTGCGCCACCGGGGACGGCTGCAGACGGACGGGTTGTGCTTCATCTGCGCGGGCGTGCAACTCGAGCTCGGGCCGCGCGCGCGCCTGCGGATCGGCCGCTGGGCGTGGATCGGGCACGGCACCAAGATCCGCGTGCACGAGGGCGAGGTGGAGATCGGATCGAAGAGCGTGCTGGGTCAGGACTGCACGATCTCCGCCTACCAGCACGTGGCGATCGGGCGCGAGTGCATCCTCGCGGACCGCGTGATGCTGATCGACTTCGACCACGGCATGGTGGAGGTCGAGCGCCCGATCCGCCTGCAGGGCATCTACAAGCGCGACGTGGAGGTGGGCCACAACGTGTGGATCGGCTACGGCGCGTGCGTGCTGCGGGGTGTGCGCGTGGGTGACAACAGCGTGATCGGCACCAACGCGGTGGTCACCGCGGACGTGCCCGAGAACGCCGTGGCGGGCGGCGTGCCCGCGCGAGTGATCCGCATGCGCGAGGCGCCGCGCTCGATGCGGTGGGAGTGACTCGGGCGAGGGCGACGCGCCGTCGTACGCTGCTGGAGCTCCCCCGCGTGATCGCCACCCCGGCGGCCGCGGCGATCACGACCAGCGCGAGCGTCCACGGCCACGGCGAGGGCCCGCCGCCTTCGCTGTGGCGATAGGCGGCGAAGCTCATCACGTGCTCGTGCGCGGTTTCCACCTCGCGCTTCTGTTCGGGGGCGACCGTCGGCTC
>WQXW01000177.1 GCA_009781575.1 Solirubrobacterales bacterium | reverse complement strand
TCTCCTACGGCCTGCCGGTCGGCCACGCGCGGGTCAACACGCGCGCGATGGCCGCGCTCGACCTGGTGCGCCTGGCGGAGGACACGGTCCAGCTGCGCCGCCACGTGCGCGCGAGCTTCGGCGTGGGCGAGGCGCAGGGCGCGGCGCAGGGCGCGGGCGCGGCACAACCCGCGGGCGCGGGCGCGGCGAAACCCTCGGGCGCGGGCGCGGCACAACCCGCGGGCGCGGGCGCGGCGTTGCCGGCGGTGATGAGCCCGGCGGAGCTGGTGCTGGCGCCGCTGCGCCGCGTGCGGCCGATTCCGGCGTGGCGCATGCGGGTGGCGGCGGTGTTGAGCCAGCTGCTGCTGCTGGGGGCGGCGGGGACGTGGATGATGTTGACCGACGAGGTCAGCGCGCTGGCGGGCATGATCGTGGGCGAGCGCGCGGTCACGCGCATCGCGACCGACCGCCCGGTGGTGGGGCTGATCGTGACCGCGCCCCGCGCGCGGATCGGGGCGATGGCGCACTCGCTGCAGGCGCGCGGCGTGCACCTCTCCTTCGCCGACGGCAGCAGCACGCCGCCGCGCGCGATGGTCGCGAGCGTGCGCTCGCTCGGCGACGGGCTCGTGCCGGAGGTGCCCACCTCGGGGACGCTGTTGCGGTGGGTGCGCACCAGCACGATCCTGCGCTCGCAGGCGCGCGTGCTGGGCCTGCGCCACGGCTTCTACTTCCTGCAGCCGCCCGGCGGCCTGACCGTGGGCCAGATGGTGCTGGCGCGCACCGTGGACGCCACGGCGGTGAAGGGCGCGCTGTGGCTGCGGGCGCGGGAGACGCTGCCTCAGCGCCCGCTGCGCGCGGGCGACGTGCTGGTGGTGAGCGCCGACGGCTCGCCCGCCGCGGTGGCCGGCGTGGAGCGCATCGCCTCGCGTTTGGCGCGCGAGGGGCTCTCGGTGGCGCCGCTCGGCGCGCTGTGAGTGTCGCCCTCCATCAGCCCGGTCAGCAGAGGAGAGCGCACCAGCACGACCGCGCCGGCGATCAGCACCGCCAGCGCCACCGCCAGCACGCCGCCGTCCAGCGGCGTGTCGGTGAACCTTTCGTTGAGGATCAACGGCGCCAGCACGATCGGCACGGCGGTCTGAGCCACGAACACCACCGGCGCGACCTGGATCGCGGGGCGCATCTGCAGCGCGCTCATCTCGCTGAGCGCGCCCACCGCGGAGGCGGCGGCGGTGGAGATCACCCACGCCGCCGCCAAGCCCAGGTGGCCGTGATGGATATCGTCGGAGGCGAGCTTGGTGGCCACACCGCTCCACGCGAACGCCAGCCCGGCGCCAATCATCGTGATCGACGGCGCGGGGCGCCGGGCGATGCTGATCAGATACGGGGTGGTGGCGAGCACCGCCAGCGCAATCAGCACCCAGGTGATCGTCTCATCGCCGGTGTGGGTGGTGGTGTGCGGCGGCGCGGCCAGCGCCGCGCCGAGCATCCCCAGCACGATCGCCACGACCGCGATGTGCTCGCGGCGGCCGGCGCGCTCGCCCAGCAGCCGCTGGCCGACCATCATCAGCACCAGCAGGCCGGCGGCGAGCGTCGGCTGCACGACCACCAGCGGCGCCAACAGCAGCGCCACCACCTGCAGGGGAAAGCCGAGGATCGACAGGCCGGTGCCGGCCAGCCAGCGCGCGCGCGTGATGAGGTTGCGCGCCAGCGAGATGCGCAGGTGCTGGCGGGCGGGCGTCGCGCGCGCCTCGATCGCCTGCAGAGCGACACCCAAGCTGTACAGCGTGGAGGCGCCGATCGCCGCAAGGATGCCCCCGACCAGATCGATCATGCTCGCCCCCGATGATCGCAGCCCCGCTCCCGCGGTGGCGAGCGGCTTGGCGGGCGGCCTGGCGGGCGGCCTCGCGATCGCCTGGGGCGCCGCCTACCTGCTGCCGGCGCTCGCCGGCGTGGGTTACCCGGTGCCGGCGCTGGCGCGCCCCGCGGCGGCGCTGCGGGGCGCGCTCGGGGTGCGCGACTCCACCGCGGCGCCCGGCGGATACGCGCTGACCTTCGACGACGGCCCCCACCCGCAGGGGACCGCGGCCGTGCTGGAGGTGCTCGCGCGCGAGCGCGCGCCGGCCACGTTCTTCCTGGTGGGCGAGCAGGTGCGGCGCGACCCCGGGCTGGCGCGCGAGATCGCCGCCGCCGGCCACGAGATCGGGCTGCACTGCGATCGCCATCGCAACCTCGCGCGGCTGGCGCCCTGGCAGGTGCGCGCCGACATCGAGCGCGCGCACGCCACGATCGCGCAGGCCACCGGCCGCGCGCCCACGCTCTACCGGCCGCCGTACGGCATCCTCAACGCCGCGGCCCTGCGCATCGCCCGCGCGCGCGGCTGGCGCGTGGTGCTGTGGAGCCACTGGGGGCTGGATTGGCGCGACGACGCCACCCCGCTGTCGATCGCCGCCACGCTCACCGACGGAGCCGGCGAGGGCTCGGTGCTGCTCCTGCACGACGCCGACCACTACGGCGCGCCGTGCTCCTGGCGGCGCACCGCCGCGGCGCTGCCACGCGTGATCGCCACGCTCGCGCACGCCGGCCTCGAGCCGGCGCCGCTCTGAGCTGACGCCGCGGCGCCACCCGAGGCCGCGGCGCCACCCGAGCTCCGGCCGTTGCGTTTTTTGTTTAAGGATTGGTTCCGCGCGGAACGAATCCTTAAAACAAATCCCCCAACGGCTCCTCCGACAGGTGTGCTCGAGGTCGCGCCAGGGTCCCGCAAAATGCGCATTTTCACGGCGCCAGTGCGGGCCCAGGCGGGCACGCGCACGGGCACATTGATCAAGCCGATCAAAGTGGCAAGAAAAGAAGGCCCCACATCCTGCTCGGAGAGCCGAGCCGGTGGGACACCGTCCCCCGGTGCTCGACCCCGGCGCCGGGATAAGATCGGTCGCTTGACCGCGCACGGCTTCAGCGAGGGGGGCGAGCACGCGCTGCCGGTCGGCGCGCTCGGCGGTGGAGCGCTCCCCGGCTCCGGCGCGCCCCCCCGAGCCGGCCGACGCTCCCGGGCCGGCCGACGCCACCGGGCCGGCCGACGCCCCCGGGCCGGCCGACCCGCCGGCAGCCGCACCCGCGCCGGCAGCCGCACCCGCACGCGGACCCGCTGGTGGGTGGAGGCGCTGGTGGTGGCGTGGCTGTGCTGGCTGTACGACATGCTGACCAACCTCGCGCCGGCGCGCCCGGCGCTCGCGCTGGCGCACGCGCGCGCGGTGCTGCATCTGGAGCGGCTCGTGCATCTCGATCCCGAGCTGGCGCTCAATCGGTGGCTGGCGCCCCACCACGCGCTGGCGCTGGCGCTGTCGGACTACTACGACAACGCCCACTTCGTGGTCACGCTGGGGCTGCTGGGGCTGTTGTGGTGGCGGCGGCCCGACGCCTATCGGCCGCTGCGCAACGTGCTGGTGGTGATCAACCTGATCGGGTTCGCCGTGTTCTGGCTGTATCCGATGGCGCCGCCGCGCATGCTGGCCGGCGCGGGGTTCACCGATGTGGTGGCGCTGACCAACGCGTTCGGCTCCTCGCACGCCAGTGGGCCGCTGGCGTCGGCCGCCGACCAGTACGCCGCGATGCCGTCGCTCCACCTCGCCTGGGCGGCGTGGTGTGTGATGGTGACCTGGCGGCTCACGCGCCGGCGCTGGCTGCGCGGGCTGGCGGTGGGCCACCTGGCGATCACCTGGTTCGCGGTGCTGGCGACCGCCAACCACTTCCTCGCCGACGTGCTGGCGGGGCTGGCCACCGCCGCGCTGGCGCTGGCTTTGGTGCGCGCCACGGCCTGGGAGCCGCTCGCGCGCGCCCGTGTATCTGCTGTCACAAAGTTGTTACGAAGTGGGCGAACAGGTAGACTGGCCGGCGGTCGCCACATACCACTGCAGAGGGGTTGAGCGGTCCCGCGGCGACACAGCGCGCGGGCTTTCGCATCTGTAGGGTGGCCGGCGCCAAGCCAGATGGACACAACGACCACAAGCCCGCCCACCGGCGGCGACAATTCCCTCGCGGCGATCGTCGCGTCCCCCACATCGGAGGGCCGCGCGCTCGCAGTCGCACACAACCTCGACCTCGTGCTGCTCGCGATCGGGGTCGTGGTGGCGCTGGTGCTGGGCGCGCCCGCGCTGGGGGTGCTCGTGGGCGCCGGCGGGTGGCTGGCGCAGCGCGCGATGGCGCTGGTCGACCGGCGGCTGATCTCCGGCGCCGCGCAGCCGGGCTCGCGGCTGGGGTTGAACTTCATCGACGCGTTCGCGCGCATCTGGCTGCTCGCCGGCGCGATCGTGGTGGCCGGCGTCATCGGCGGCCGCCGCGACGGCCTCGCCGCGGCGCTGTTGATCGTGGCCGCCTACTCGGTGGCGTTCGCGGTGCGCATCGCCCGCGGCCGGCCGGGCGTGGAGCCACGATGAGCGCCGTCGCGGGGGCGCCGCCGATCGCGCCCGGCGTTGGCGGGCGAGCGGGCGCGCCCGGGCCCGGTGCCGGCGGGCCCCCGGGCGCACCCGGCACCGGCACCGGCGGCGCGCCGCCGAGCGCGCCCGGCCTGGGCGGGATGCCGCCGGCGGAGCAGCCGGGGATGAGCAGGGCGCGCAAGATCGGGCTGGCGGTGTTCGGCGCGTGGCTCGGCGGGATCGTGCTGTTCGTGATCCTGTTCGGGCTGAAGTCGCACAAGGTGCCGGAAGTGGCCAACAGCGTGTTCTCGCCGACCGACGAGTTCAAGCTCGAAACGTGGTTTGAAGTTGGGCCGATCGCGTTCAACAAGGGCGTGCTGTATCTGCTGATCACGGCCGCCATCACGATCGGGGTGATGTCGTACATCGCGCGCAGGATGCGCCAGCGCCCCGGGCGGTTGCAGGTCGCGGTGGAGTGGTTTTACGACTTCGCGCGGCGCATGTCGAGGGAAAACCTCGACGAGAGCATGGAACGCAAGT
>WQXW01000176.1 GCA_009781575.1 Solirubrobacterales bacterium | reverse complement strand
GCGTAGGCGGTGGAGGCGGAGATGGTGAGGATCGCAACCGCGCCCGCCTCGATCAGGCCCAGGGCGAAGAGCGCGCCCACCGCGGGAGCGGACACCGCGCGCAGCGCCTCCGGGAAGCCGGCGCCGGCGAGCACCGCGGTGCTCCCGCCGCTGTGGCCGACCAGCGCGGCGCCGGCGATCAGCGCGGCGCAACCGAACACCGCCGCCAGCGCGCCGCCCACGATCGTGTCGAAGCGTCCGTGGCGTATGTCGCGCGGGGTGAGGCCCTTGTCGGCGGAGGCGCCCTGCTGGAAGAAGATCATCCACGGGGTCACGGTGGCGCCGACGGTGGACGCCAGCAGCAGCAGGAACGTCTGCACACTGCCTCCCGGCAGTGGCGAGAAGGTCGCGAACGCGTGCGCCACCGAGCCCCAGTGGGGCGCGGTGAGGATCGCCGCCGGCAGGAACAGCCCGTTGAAGATCGCCATGCCCAGCACGATGCGCTCCCAGCGCCAGTAGCGCCCGCCGCTGGCGGTGAACGCCACCAGCACCACTCCCAGCGCGGCGGCCATCCAGGCGGGGAGGTGAAAATAGGCCATGCCCACGCGGATCGCCACGAACTCGGCGATCAGTGTGACGAGATTGGTGAACAGCAGATCGCCCGCCGCAAACCAGCCCCACACCGCGCCGAAGCGCTGCAACACCAGCTCGCCGTAGCCGCGGTGTGTGACCGCGCCCACGCGCATGCACATCTCCTGACACAGCACCGCCATCGCGAAGGTGACCACGATGAACGGCAAAAAGAAGCCCAGGCCGTAGGTGGCGCCGGTGGCGGCGTAGGAGATCATGCTGGGCCCGTCGTTCTCACCCAGCATCGCGAGGATGCCGGGCCCCACCAGCAGCCACGCAAGGCGCCAGCGCCGCGCACCGGCACGCGCCCGGTGCACGCGCGCGCGGTCCAGCGAGCGGTCGAGATCCTCGTGGGTGAGCGGCGGCTCGTGGGGGCCCACCGGCGGGGTGCGCGGTGGCAGCGGCAGCGCCACGCTGGCCTCGTCACCCACCGACACCTGTGCGAGGCGAGCCCGCGGGGAGGCGCTCACGGCTGGGTGTGCTCCAGCTCGATGCGCATCGCGCGCGCCAGATCGCCGCCCAGCGGGTGCACGACGTCGCCGAAACGCACCAGCACCGGACCGCCGAAGGGCTGGCGATCGACGACCTCCATGCGCCCGCCCAGCGCGATGCCGCGCTGCGCGAGGTAGCGCAGCTTCTCCGGATCGGAGTCGGACACCCTGGCGAAGCGCCCCACCGCGCCCATGGGCAGCTCATCCAGGCTGTGGGTGCTGCGCTCCTCGATCTCAAACGTGGCGGTGGGGATCGGGTCGCCGTGGGGGTCCAGCCGGGGATGGCCCAGGCGCGCGGCGATCAGCTGCTCGAGCTCCTCGGAGATCACGTGCTCGAGCACCTCCGCCTCGGCGTGCACGCGATCCCACGCCATGCCGAGCTCCTGGGTGAGGAACAGCTCGATCAGGCGATGGTGGCGCAGCACCTCCAGCGCCACCTCGCGGCCGCGCTCGGTGAGTCGCACGCCGTGATAGCGCGCGTGCTCGACCAGCCCCTGATCGGCGAGCTTGCGCAGCATCGCGGAGACCGAGCCGGAGGTCACGCCCAATCGTTCGGCGAGATCGTTGGTGGAGACCGCCTCCCCGTGGCGCGCCTCCAGCGCGTACACCGCCTTGGCGTAGTCCTGTACGTGCGCAGAAACCGAGCCGTTGAGCATCGCAACCCAAGTTTAGCCCGATCGAGCATCAATGTCTAGGCACACCAACCATATGAGTTTTGTCGTGCCAAGACCTGGCCCATGGGTGGGGGCGGATCGGCGGTGAGCTAGCCTTCGGGGGGTCTTGGCGATGGCCGATGTGGTCGTGCACCTGTCCTCGGTTGCGGGGAGCCCGCTGCTCGATTCCGCCGGGGTCAGGCTCGGTCGGGTCGAGGACCTGATCGCGCGACTGGATCAGGGCGATCGCCTGCCCCTGATCACGGGCCTGTTGGCGCGGATCGGCGGGCGCGAGCTGTTCGTGCCGGCCGAGCGCATCGGCCGCCTGGAGGCGGCGGCCGCGCGCACGGCCACCACCAAGCTCAACCTCGCGCTCTTCGAGCGCCGCCCCGGCGAGGTGCTGTTGCGCAGGGACGTGCTGGGCCACAGCATGATCAATGTGACCACCGCGCGACTGGTGACGGCGCGCGAGGTGGAGCTGACCTGCCGTGAGGGAGCGTGGCGCGTGGCGGGGATCGATCCGAGCCTGCGCGCGCGCCTGCGGCGCCTGTTGCCCCGGCGCTTCCGGGCGCACGAGCGGGGGGCGGGCGAGCTGGTGGAGTGGACCGAGCTCGAGCCGTTCCTCGCGCACGTGCCGACCTCGCGGCTGCGGCTCGCGCATCGCCGCCTGACCCGTTTGCATCCCGCGCAGATCGCCGACCTGGTCGAGGCGGCGTCCCACGACGAGGGCGAGGAGATCCTGGAGGCGGTCGCCCAGGACAAGGAGCTCGAGGCGGACATCTTCGAGGAGCTCGACGAGGAGCACCGGCTGGAGTTCCTGCGCGAGCGCCCCGACGTGGAGGTGGCGGGCGTGCTGGCGCGCATGGAGAGCGACGACGCGGCCGATCTGTTGATGGGCCTGGAGCAGGATCGCCGCCTGCCGGTGCTCGAGCTGCTGCCGGGGCCCAAGCGGGGGAAGATCAGGGGCCTCCTGGGCCACAATCCCCAGAGCGCCGGCGGGCTGATGAACCCAGACTTCATCGCGGTGGGCGAGCGCAGCAGTGTGGAGCAGGCGATCGAGCTCGCGCGGCGCGCCGAGGTCCCCGCCGAGCGGCTCGACACGGTGGTGGTGGTGGGCGAGGACGGCCGCTTCGCGGGCACCGTGTCGGTGGGCACGCTGCTCGAGGCGGGCGCGCACGAGAGCATCGGTGCGCTGGCCGACTCCACCCGTCCGGTGGTCTCCGCCGAGACCGACCTCCCGGAGGTGGCGCTGCTGATGACCGACTTCAACCTCCTCTCGCTGCCGGTGCTGGACGGCGAGGGCCGGCCGATCGGCCTGCTGGCGGTCGACGACCTGCTGGAGCTGCTGCTGCCGGAGGATTGGCGGCGCCGCTCCGGGCTGGCCCGGGACTGACCGCGGTCGTCGACCGCGTCGTTCTCCAGTGAGCTCGCCACTTTGATCGGTTTGATCACCGTGATCAACTCCATCGACCAAAATCGCCTGTCCGAGGCTCCGTTGGTGGATTTGTTTTGAGGATTCGTTCCGCGCGGAACCAATCCTCAAAACAAAACACGCAACGCCCGCTGCTCCACCGGCACCGCCGGGGCGGGTGGCTTGGACGCCCACACACCTCGTCGGTGGCGGGCGCGCTGATACGCTGGATCTGCCGCCACCCCACGGGTGGCACGAGGATGTTGGAGCGATGGACGATCAGGCCAAACACCAGGATTCAGAGTTGCCGCGAAGTAGCCGCGCCGCGGCTGCCGCGCCCCACGTTCCCTCGCTGCGCCGGCCCGTGAGCTAGCCCGCGGAGAACCTCCAAGCGGCGCGCCGCGGCACGAGCTGCCCGCGCCGAAAGGAGGTTGAGCAGATGGCAGGCAACCCGCCCGGTCGGCGGTCGGTCCGCTCGACCCCGCCGGCGCCGGCACCCCCAACCGGGCCGGGACAACCGGCCGCGCCGGCACCCCCCGGCGCGTCGCCACCCCGTACCGCGCCGGCACCCCCAACCCCGCCGGCACCGCCAACCGCGCCGGCACCCCCCAACGCGCCGGCGCCGGCGACCGCGTCGGCGTCGCCGACCGCGACCGCGCAGGGGCGCGAGCGCTTCGTGCTCGACCCGGCCCACGTGGGCGACATCCGGGGGGCGTTCGGCACGATCGGCCAGCACGAGGAGGGGCGCCGAGGCGCGCGCTCCCGCCTGCTGGCGTTGCTCGCGATCGTGGGACCCGGGCTGATCGTGATGGTGGGCGACAACGACGCCGGCGGCGTGGCCACCTACTCGCAGGCCGGTCAGAACTACGGCACGAGCCTGCTGTGGGTGCTGTTGCTGCTGGTGCCGGTGCTGATCGTCAACCAGGAGATGGTGGTGCGGCTCGGCGCGGTCACCGGGGTCGGTCACGCGCGGCTGATCAACGAGCGGTTCGGGCGCTTCTGGGGGTGGTTCTCGGTGGGCGACCTCTTTCTGTTGAACTTCCTGACGATCGTGACCGAGTTCATCGGGGTGAGCCTCTCGCTGGGCTACCTCGGCGTGTCGCAGTACGTGGCGGTGCCGCTGGCGGCGTTCGCGCTGGTGGCGATCACCGTGAGCGGCAGCTTTCGCTTCTGGGAGCGCTCGATGTTCGTGTTCGTGTTCGCCAACCTGTTGGTGATCCCGCTGTTCTTCCTCGCGCGCCCCCACGCGAGCCCGATCGCGCGCGACTTCGTGGTGCCGGGCATCCAGGGTGGCGCCAACTCGACCTCGGTGCTGCTGATCATCGCGCTGGTGGGCACCACGGTGGCGCCGTGGCAGCTGTTCTTCCAGCAGTCGAACGTGATCGACAAGCGCATCACGCCGCGGTGGATCAACTACGAGCGCCTGGACACGTGGATCGGCGCGGTGGTGGTGGTGCTGGGCGCGGGCGCGCTGATGTGCGTCTCGGCGTTCGCGTTCTCCGGCACACCGTACTTCGGCCATTTCACCGACGCGGGCGCGACGGCGTCGGGCCTCGACCAGGTGCTCGGCCCCACCGCGGGCGCGTTCTTCGCGGTCGTGCTGTTGAACGCGTCGCTGATCGGCGCGGGCGCGCTCACACTCTCCACCAGTTATGCGTTTGGCGATGTGTTCGGCACGCGCTCCTCGCTGCACCGCTCATTCCGCGAGGCGAAGTCGTTCTACGGCATCTTCGCCGCGATGATCGCCGGCGCGGCGGCGATCGTG
>WQXW01000175.1 GCA_009781575.1 Solirubrobacterales bacterium | reverse complement strand
GTCGGTGTTGATCACGGTGACCGCCACGATCACACACCCGCTGGTGGGATACGAAACCGAGACGATCCACTGGTGGCGGTACCTGCGCGAGGGGTTCTTCCAGCCCACGATCGCGACCGCGTACGGGCTGGGGCGCGGCTGGGGAGGCGTGTGGCCGTTCCTGGTCGCGGTGTGCGGCGCGGTGGGGTGCGGCGCGTTCGCGACCGACCGCATGTGCCTGGACAGGCGCCAGCTCGCGCTCGGGGTGGCGGCGCTGGGGGCGTGGGGCCTGTTCGCGGCGCTCGCGCCGACACTGCTGGGGCTCGACCACCAGGGGCTGCTGGACACCTTCCGCGCGGGCGACGCCAAGGCGTTGCGAGAGCTGTTCGGCTCATACCCCCTGCAGGGCCTCGTGCCGGTGGCCTGCGGCGCGGGCCTCGTGGCGCTGCTGGCCGCGCGCCTGCTCCGCCACCGGCCCGCCGCGCCGCGGGCACCCGCCCCGCCGGGGGCGCCCGCGGCGACCGAAAGCGCGCGCGCCGCCGTGCCGGCCACCTGAGCGCACCGCGCCGCGCCGGGCTCCCGGGCTCAGAGGGACGCGCCTCGAACACATCTGTCTGAGGCGCCGTTGGGGGATTCAAAAAGAGGATTCATTCCGCGCGGAACCAATCCAAAAAACAAAACACGCAACGCCCGCTGCTCGCGACCGGCACCGCGGGAACGCCGGTCGTGGGCGTCAGTCGTGGGCGTCAGTCGTGGGCGTCAGTCGCGGGCGGCAGTCGTGGGCGTCAGTCGCGGGCGTCAGTCGTGGGCGACTTTGGCGCTGCAGCGCGCCGCTTTCAGGGTGCGGCACACCACGATGTAGCCTTCGCGCGGTTTGTAGTGCTGATCCATCAGCCCCGCGTCGAAGCGCGCCCGGGAGTTGGCGCCGGTCCACTGGAAGATGTACAGCCGCGTGACCTTCGGCGTGGACGCGGCGAGCCCGAACATGTATTTCAGCGCGAGCGCGGCGCGGCGCAGCCCGGACCCGTGGATGTTGGGAAAGGAGCTCCCCAGTTTCACGATCCCGCCGGTCTCGGTCAGCCACAGCTGTCCGGAGATCGCCCGCGACACCAGGCGCGTGCGTTCGCTGGAGAAGCGGTTGGTGTCGGAGTAGTTGTGCAGTCCCCACACCGAGGGCAGGGGCGTGTGCAGCCGGTGGACCTCGCGCTTGAATTCTTCGATGTAGCGCAGCGTGGGATAGATGTTGGCGGCGTCCAGCACGTCGAGCCCGGCGATCGTGCAGCCGTGACACACCCGCCGGAGCGCCTGGTAGTAGAGCGCGGCGGCCGTCGCGGAGGGGCTCACGAAGGAGCCCGCGACCGTGCCGCGGTTGGCCTCGTTCCAGGGCTGGTATTCGCGCACGTGGGGGAAGAGGCGGATGAACTTCTGCACGTCGCGCTGATACACCGCGGGGGAGGGCATCCGCATCGCGGTGTACTCGGAGTGGTAGAACGCCACGAGGATCTGCTGGTGGGCCTTTTCGGCGGCGTGGATCCAGGCGATGGCCTTTTTGAGCGACCACGGCCGCACCGCGGCGTCGTAGGGCGCGATGTAGCGCACGATTTTCGTGTGCAGCTGCGTGTAGTAGCCGCTTTTGAACATCTCGGTGTCCTCGTCGCCCAGCCCGGTGAGGTAGGGGTGCCCGTAACGGGACGAGGGGCGGCGGCTCCGCGGCTTCGGCTTCGGCTTCGGCTTGGGCTTCGGCTTGGCCTTCTGTGGAGTGGTCGTTTTGGTGGTGGTCGTGGTGGTGCAGCTCGTGCTGGTGGTGGTGCTGGTCGTGGTGGTTTCGGTGGCGGTCGTGGAGGTCGTGGTGCTGGTCCCGCCGGACGAGCCTGGGGTGCACCCCGAGGTGGATGTGGGGGCGCCGCCGCCGGAGGAGGTGGGCGTGGTGCCGCCGGCGCCTTCGCTGGCGGCGCTGAGGGCCACGGGGACCCCGCCGCCGAGCGTCAGCAGCGCGATCAGCGAGAGCGTGGCGCCGCGGCGCAGCCGTCGGCGCGCGGAGATCGTGTGGCGAGGATTGGAGGGCACTTCCCCTGCAAACACCCCATGGGAGCAAGAGGTTGCGGCGTTGCACGAGAGGTTGCGGCGGGGTACGGAGATCTCGCGCGGGCGCTCTGTGGACGATCGCCGCGATCGCGCGTTACCCTCGCCTCACCGGCCCTACGACAAAGGACGTGGAGGATGCGCGAGATGGCGCCCGCGGCGCACGAGCGGGCTCCCTACCTCGAGGCGCTGCGCCGGTACGCCGCGCGGCGGCCGGCGCGGCTGCACGTGCCGGGGCACAAGGGCGGCCCCGGCGCGGACCGGGAGCTGATCGAGGCGCTGGGCGAGCGCGCGCTGGAACTGGACGTGCCGGCGCTGACCTGGGGGATCGACGTGGGGGGCGCGCCGACGCCCTTCGAGCAGGCGCAGCGCCTGGCGGCGCGCGCGTGGGGCGCGCGGCGCACGTGGTTCCTCATCGGGGGAGCGTCGCAGGGCAACCTGGCCACGGGCCTGGCGCTGGCGCATGGGGGCGAGCGCGTGGTGGTGCAGCGCAACGCGCACTCCAGCACGATCGACGCGCTGGTGCTGTCGGGGCTGCGGCCCACGTTCGCCACGCCGGAGCTGGACGAGGAGCTCGGGATCGCCCACGGCCTGGAGCCGGAGGCGCTCGAGCGGGCGTTGGCGGCGACGGCGAACCCGATCGGCGCGTGGGTGGTGTCGCCGACGTACTTCGGCGCGGTGGCGGACGTGCGGGGCCTGGCGCGCGTGGCGCACGCGCACGGCGTGCCGCTGATCGTGGATGAGGCGTGGGGCGCGCATCTGCCCTTCCACGAGAGGCTGCCCGAGCACGCGCTCAGGGCGGGGGCGGACCTGGTGCTGTCCAGCACGCACAAGCTCGCGGGCAGCCTGACCCAGTCGGCGATGCTGCACCTCGGCGCGGGAGCGCGGCTGGAGGAGGAGGTGGTGGATCGCGCGGTGACGCTGGTGGAGACGACCAGCCCGAGCTCGCTGCTGCTGGCGTCGCTGGACGCGGCGCGCCGCCAGGCGGCCACGCGCGGGCGGGAGCTGCTGGGCCACACGATCGCGGCGTTGGCGCACGCGCGGGCGCGGATCGCCGAGATCGAGGGCCTCGAGGTGCTGGACGAGCGGCTGGTGGGCCGCGCGGGCGTGTTCGCGTACGACCCGCTGCGCCTGGCGATCGACGTGCGCGGAGTGCGCGGGGACGGCTACTCACTGGCGGCGCTGCTGCGCGAGCTGGGCGACATCAACCTGGAGCTGGCCGCGCGGAACGTGATCGTGGCGATCTTCGGGCTGGGCGAGCGCGCGCTGCCGGAGGCGGAGCGGCTCGTGCGCGGCCTGCAGGCGGCGGTGGCACGCGTGGGCGCCGACCCCGCGGGGCGCGGGGCGCGCTTCGCCCCGCCGCCGCCGTGGGGCGAGCTGTTGATGACCCCGCGCGAGGCGTTCCTCGGCGCGCAGGAGGTGGTGAGCGCGGCGCACGCGGCGGGGCGCATCGCGGCGGAGTCGCTGGCCACCTACCCGCCGGGCGTGCCCAACGTGCTGCCGGGCGAGCGGCTCACGGAGGCGACGCTCGAGTACGTGGCGCGCACGCTCGAGCTCGGCGGGCACCTGCGCGGCGCGAGCGACCGCGCGCTGCAGACCGTGCGTGTGGTGGCGAGAGGCCGATGAGCGAGCCCCGCGGCGAGCCGCGCTTCACGGGGATCCACACCTTCGCGGGCGCGCCCCACGTGCCGCTCGAGCGAGTCGCCGAGCACGCTGCGCCGACCTGCGCAGTCGTGGGGGTGCCGTTCGACACCGCCACCAGCTGGCGCGCCGGCGCGCGCTTTGGGCCGGAGGCGATCCGCTCGGCGTCGGCGATGCTGCGCCCATGGCACCCGGTGCACCGCGTGGAGGTGCTGGGCGCGCGGGGCGGGCCGGGCGCGCGGGGCGGGCTGGACGCGCCGCGCGAGCCGGGCGCGCGGGGCGGGCCGGGCGAGGCGCGCGTGCTCGACTGTGGCGACGTGGCGATCGTGCCGGGCAACGCGGCGCGCTCGCTGCAGCGGATCGACGCGGCGCTGGCGCCGCTGTGCGCGCGGGGCACGCCCACGCTGGCGCTGGGCGGGGACCACACGATCCTGCTGGGGGAGCTGCGCGCGCAGGCGCGCGCGGGCGGGCCGGTGGCGCTGGTGGCGCTGGACGCGCACGCGGATACCTGGGACGAGTACTACGGCGAGCGGCTCTTCCACGGCACGGTGCTGCGCCGGGGGGTGGAGGAGGGCGTGCTCGATCCAGCCCACTCGCTGATCGCGGGCCTGCGGGGATCGTTGTACGGCGAGTCGGACCTCGAGGAGGCGCGCGCGCTGGGCTTCGAGCTGATCGCAATCGAGGGGCTGCGCGCCGGCGGCGCGGCGGCCTTTGGGGAGCGCGTGCGAGAGCGCACCGACGGGCGCGCGCGCTTCCTCAGCTTCGACATCGACGTGGTCGACCCCTCGGCGGCGCCGGGGACGGGCACCCCGGAGATCGGGGGCCTGCACACCGAGGAGGCGCTGGCGCTGCTGCGCGCGCTGGCGGGCCTGCGCTTCCGGGGCTTCGATGTCGTGGAGCTGTCGCCCCCCTACGACGGCCCCGGCCAGATCACCGCGCTGCTGGCGGCCGGCATCGCCTACGAGCTGGCGGCGCTGGCGGCGCTGGCCCCCGCGAGCTCGGCGGGCGCGCCGTAGGGCACCAGGCACGCGGGCAGCCGCACGCTGCCGTCGGCGCGCTGGCCGTTCTCGAGCAGCGCGATGATCGTGCGCCCCATCGCGACCGCGGTGCCGTTGAGCGTGTGCGCGGTCTCGGTGCGCCCGCGCCCGCTCCCGCGGCCGCTCCCCGCGCCGCCGCCGCCCGCGCCGCCCGCGCTCGCGGCGCCCCCGCTCGCGCCGCCGCCGCCGCCGCCGCGCACGCGAATGTCGAGGCGGCGC
>WQXW01000174.1 GCA_009781575.1 Solirubrobacterales bacterium | reverse complement strand
GTGTTCTTGATATCGGCGGTCGAGAGGCCCGTGGGGTCGGTGAGGCTTTCCTGGGGCATCCTCACCTGCACCGACAGACCGGCCGGCGTGTCGGCATAGGAGGTGTCCGGCGCGACGCTCAGCTGCGGCCCGAAGCCCAGGTGTTCGCAGCCGGAGATGGCGATCGGCTTGCCCGCGGCGTCGTGCAACGCAAAGCTCCCGTGCTCGGAGGCGATCGAGGTGGCGTTCCAGCTGTCGACGCTCATGCCCACGCTCAGCGGAGCTTCGCAGGCGGTGGGCATGGTCAGGAACGGCTTGCCCCCTGCAGAAGTCGCGTATCCGCATTGCGAAATCGGTTCTTCAAACACCATGCCACATCGCTGCCGATTGTGAACCCCTTCCGCCGGCACCCCCCAGAGGGTGAGCGTGTTGAGGACCGGCTTGTATGCCAGGTCGTGCACGCGACCGGTGATCCCATAGTCGCCCCCGCTGCGCACGACCGCTTCGATCAGGATGTTCGAACCCCGTGCCGTGAAGCCGAACTCCGCCGGCACCCCGGGTGGGGGCACGAGGTTGTAGACCGGTATCTGCGCCAGGAACGTGCCCCGCCCACGTTCCCCCTTTGGTTCGAGGCTCGGCCAATCGACACCGACCTGGGTGGACGGCGGACAGCCGCCGGCCAGCGCGGAGAGGAACTGCTGCCGTGTGCATTGTGGCAGCGCGTGAGGATCTCCAACTATGCCGGGTGGCAGCGCAACCTGCAGATCGCGCAGCGCCCCGCCCGCCGGACCACCTTCGCCCGCGCTCACGCCGAAACTGAACGACGCCTCATATGGATGCGAGCCGGCCTGCGTGTCGGGGGAGCCGTCCGCGTTTGTGATCCATGCGTCGGGATCCAGGATCCCGAAACCCGCGGTGGCAGAGCTGAATGTGAAGGGCGCCGAGGATTCCGCCGTTTCGGCCGCTCCGCCGCCGCTGGCGCTCACGCGGTTGACAGCGGTGCCCGCGGCGCTCGACGCTACCGTCACCTTGATGCCGATCCGGTTGATTGCTCCGGGCTCGATCGGCCGCAGCACACCTTTGAAGCCGGCGATCGTGGTGCATGTTATGACCGTCGTGCCCGAACAACTGTACGCTCGCAACTCCGGACCAGCCGAGAAACCTCGGCCTTCGCGCTCCTTGCGTTCGTTCTTTTCTTCTTCTTCTTCGTCTTCTTCGGTTTCTTCCAGGCCGTTTTTGCCGATTTCTCCGGCCTGGTTCATCGGGCCGGCTTCGATTGCTTCCAGGCCCGGCGGCAGGGTGTCGGTCAGCGTCACCGTGCCGTTCGATGTCCCGATGCCGGTATTGAACAGCCTGATTTCCACCATACCCGTGCCGCCCGGTTTCAGGTCGGTGGGGTAGGCACTCGACACGACCTCCCATCCCGGTGTCTGCGAGGCCGCGCGCGCGCCGGCCGCGAACACGAGCGCGACGGCCACTGCCACCACCGTCGCCCACACGGCCACCGCGCGGCCCAACGGCATCGATCGACGCTGCCTTGCAAGAGACATTCTCATGACCGTCCCCCCTTTCCGTGCGAGCGCCTCCGGCCACGCACGCGCTCACGCGAGCTCGCCTTCCCTGGCTTCCGTCGCCGCTTGGACGTCTTCTTCTTCGGTTTCTTACTCGGCTTGTGCGTCGCGGCCGACTTCACCGGCGCCACCTTTTCCGCGCCCGGCGGGAAGTCGCCGACACCGGCGAACGTCGCGCTCGCGGGTGTGGCAAAGATCGGCGGCACCGGCGGAATCCCCTGACAACCGGTACCTGTGCAGGTCGGCGGCGCCGGCGCCACGTGCCCATCGGCCCGCGCGTCATACAGCTCGTACAATTCGCCCACGTCCTGTTCCACCAGCTGCGCGCGCGTGACGATGAACACGTTGTCACCCTGTTCATCGGCGTCGGCCAAATACGATTCCTGAGTGCTGGTGCCGCCCGAGAGCAGATACACACAGCCGGCGTGCTGTGTGCAGCTCCCCGCCCCGGGCCGCTCCCACTCGTACACGTCGACCACGTGGCCGTTGGTGTCCTGGGGCACGAGCGATTCGAAGCTGTCGAAGAACACCCTGCTGCCGTCCGCCGAGATCCACCGCGGTTGATAGACGTTCTCCTGATTGGTCATCGGCAGTGCGCCGCCCGTCGCGGTCGGACCGCACGATGCGCAGAACAGCTGGCCCGTGTCGGCGTCGTACACGCTGATACGAGCGTCGCTCAGCTCTTCCACCGAAGAGATGAACACGACGCTGTGGCCGTCCGGCGTCACCTCCGCCTTGCCCATCGCCGGCGCCGGGATTTCCGTGGTGGCGCCGTTGTGCCAGAGCTCGAACTTGCCGGCACTCGTCACGTAGTAGATGTATTCGCCATTTTCGCTGGCGCCCACCACCCGTTCGACCGCGACCCCCGGTGTGAGATCCGTCGTACGCGCGCCTTCCACTTCGTACTCGTACAGGTCGCCGTTCGTGAAGAGCACCTTCGATCCATTGCTGGTGGCCGTGCGGAACTGTCCCGCTGAACTGATTTCGACGGTGGTGGTGCCGTTCACGCGCACATAGATGTGACCCGTTGCCAGATCGGTCCAGAAGACCCGGCTGCCGTCCGCCGAGATCACGTGACTGAACGGCGCGCCACCGCCGAACGTGGCGTTCGCCTGCGTGGTCCCGTCCGGCAGCACGTTCACCAGCTGCAGCTGGCCGTCGACCGACTCGTACAGGTTGTTTTCCGATTCGTAATGGCTCGCCGCCCCACCTTCGGCCGCCGGCCGGCCTTCCGAGGCCCCGGTCAACGCATCGTTCGCAAGGAAGAGCACATGCGAGGCGTCGGCCGACGCCCCCGCAAACACCAGCATGCGTTTGTTTTCGAAGCGCCCGCCACTGGTGGCGCCGCTGAAGCCGGGCTCACGGAACGAGCCAGCGGTCTTGAAATCGGTCATGGAGCGGAATGGGGGCCTTGCCGTGAACAGCGGCTCGTAGACCGTGCCGCCGGTGCTCTGCGCATACAGCACGTCATAGTTACCGTCGGGTTCGGCCGTTTCGCCAATGCCGGGAGCCAGCGGCGACAGCGGTTCGGTCGCGTCGAGAAAAGCGGTTCTCAGATCGCTGGAGAACGCCTGAAACACGGCCGACGGGTGCCCGGCCGGGGAGATGTTCATCTGTGTCCAGCCACCGCCACTGGATCGCACAGCCAGATACTCATTACCAGCATCAAAGCCAGATGTTTCGCTGCCGCCGCTCGTCGGGCCGGCGACGAACGCGACGCGTTCGCCGTCCGCTGCCACCTGGAACGGGTATTCGGTGAAATCATTGGTGTAATGAGCAGAGCTCAGCTGACCGCCGCCGAGGCTTTCGGTCGGCTCGTACACTTCCGCCCCTTCGTTGCTGGGCGGCGTGACCATTTCGTACACGCGCCCATCGGGCAGCGCCAACGCCCCCGGCGCGCAGCACAGCAGCGCTGCGGCGAACGCGCACAGCGAGATCGACAGCGACCGGCAAACAGCTCTCATCAGCTTGTCTCCTCCAGAACACAGGGGACAACCCCCCGATTACACGACAGCGCCCCACCCCGCGGCGCCCGCTGCTCAGAGACCGCGCCGGCGGCGGCGATCTCCGCGGGCTCGGCCGCCGCGCGGTCGTTCGACCCCGCCTGCTGGGCGATCCCTTCGAACACCCGCGCGGTGCGACAGCTCTTCCGATCTTCGGCGGCGCTCACGCTCATGACGGCGATCATGACCGGGCGTGGCGGGCGGAAATAGACCTCACTTGTGAATGTTCTCGGGCGAGGCCTATCGTCGCGGAGTGGGCGGAGCTACGCTGCAACCCATGAGCGAAAGACGCGATTCCCCACGGAGTGAGGTCTCATCGATGCGCTCGCCCCTGGCCTGGCCGCTGCTGGGCCTCGTGATCGAGCAGCCGAGCTACGGCTATGAGCTGGTGCAGCGCTTCAAGCGCGTCTACGGAGAGACACTGGCGCTGAACATCCCCAAAAACGTCTACAGGCTGCTGGACACGTTACAGGTCCACGAGCTGATCGAGCAGACGCCGCCGAGCGCCGATGAGCCGCCCGCGCGCAACCGGCTGCCCAAGCCCCACTACCGCGCCACCGAGCACGGCGTGGGCGCCTACGCCGAGTGGCTGCTCGCTCAGATGGAAGAGGCGCGCCAGCGCCAGCGGCTCTTCACGCGCCAGCTCGCGATGCTCGAGCCGCACGCGGCGCTGGAGCTGATGGACCGCTTCGAGGAGGAGTGCCTGATCGAGGCCGACGAATCCACGCCGGCCCAGACCGAGCAGGAGGTCGTGGCCGAGCGCCTGGCGGGCCGGGACGAGGAGCTCTCGTTGGGGGCGCGCCTGTCGTGGATCAAGTACGCCCGGGAGGAGCTCGTGGAGCTGCTCTCCGAACAGCCGCAGGGGAGCGGCTAGCGCATGGGCCTGCTCCAGCTCGAGCGTGTCGCCAAGGCCTACGGCCACGGCGCGCGGCGCAAGCAGGTGCTGCGCGAGGTCTCACTCACGGTCCACCAGCACGAACTGGTCGCGATCTGGGGCCCGCCCCGCTCGGGGCGCTCCACACTGCTGCGCATCGCCGCCGGCATCGAGGCGCCCGACGCGGGCGCGGTGCGCCTGCGCGGGCGCCCGCTGGCCGTCGGGGGCGGCGCGGTCGCGGGGGGCCTCGCCTACTCCCGTCCCACGCTGCGCAGCGCGGAAGGACAGGTGGTGCTGGAGGAGCTGATCGCCGCTCAGCTCGCGCTGGGGGTGAGACAGGCGCAAGCCAGGGCGCGCGCGCGCGACGCGCTCCGGCGCGTGGAGGCACACCACTGCGAGGCGCACCGCCCAAACGAGCTGGAGCGCGGCGAGGAGGTGCGCGTGGGCATCGCGCGCGCGCTCCTGCAGGATCCCGCCGTGCTGTTGATCGACGAGCCGATCAAAGGCGTCGATCCGCGCGAACGCGACCGGATCCTGCAGCT
>WQXW01000173.1 GCA_009781575.1 Solirubrobacterales bacterium | reverse complement strand
GGGCCATGCCCATCACCACTTCCCCCGCGCCCTCGCTGGAGGAGAGCTGTATCAGCTCATCCAGCATCGGCACCGTCATGTCCACGCCCTCGATCGAGAACTGGTGCTGGCCGAGGTAGGCCTTGTGCATGAACCGCTCCAGCGCGTCCACCTCGATCAACCGCTTCAGCAGCATGCCACACTCCTCCGCGCCCAGCGGCCGGCGGAACGCGCCCGACTCGATCTGCTCGCGCAGCCACACGCGCTGGCGGTGGGACGCGATGTGCTCGACCTCGTACGCGATCGTGCCACAGTAGGTCTGGCGCAGGTACGGCAGCGCCTCCGCCAGCGTGTCGCCCGGCACGTACATGTTGAGGATCTTGGCCGGCACGCGCGCCATCAACTCCTCCGTCAACCCCGCCTCCCCGGGGTCCACCTGCGTGGTGCCCTCCGGCTCGCTCCCCAGCGGGTCCAGGTGCGCCGCGAGGTGACCGTGGCTGCGGAAGCGCCCCAGCAGCACGCTCCCCGACACCGCCGCCTGCAACAGCTGCTCGTCCGGCGCCACCGCCGCCGTTGCCGCGGCCGCCGCGGGTGCCACCGCCGGCGCCTGCGGTGTGGGCGGCGCGGGCGCCGGGCCCAGCGCCACGCCGAGCGACGCGAATACGCGCTCGTAGAACTCGTGCTCTCCCTGCAGGTGCTCCTCGATCAGCGCCAAAAAGCGGCCCGACTCCGCCCCCTGGATCACGCGGTGATCGTAGGTCGAGGTCATCGTCAGCACCTTCTCCGCGCCGATCGCCGCGCCGATCCGCTCCAGTCCCACCGGATAGGCGATCGAGCCGGTGGCCACGATCGTGCCCTGGCCCGGCATCAGGCGCGGCACCGACGCCACCGTGCCCAGGCCGCCGGGGTTGGTCAGCGTGATGTTCGCGCCCACGAGGTCGTCGGGGGAGAGGCCGCCGCCGCGCGCCTTGCCCACCAGCGCGTCGTATCCCGCGAGGAAGTCCTCGAACGGCAGCGCGGCCGCGTCGCGGATCACCGGCACCAGCAGCGTGCGGCTGCCGTCCCTGCGCTCCACGTCCACCGCGATCCCCAGGTTGACCTCGCCGTCCCGCACGCGGTGGCCGCGTCCGTCGAGCTCCGCGTAGTGGTCGGTCATCACCGGCATCCCCGCCGCCGCGCGCGCCAGCGCGTACGCGATCAGGTGCGTGAACGACACCCGCCTGCCGCCCGCCTTGAGCTCCGCGCGCCGTCCCGCCAGCACGGTGACCGTGAGCGTGCGAAAGCTCGTCGCGGTGGGGATCGCGCGCGACTCCTCCATGTACCGCGCCAGCGCCGCCGCCGCGCCCTTCAGCGGCGTGCGCTGCGCGCGCTCCGCCTGCTGCGCCTGCGCCTGCCCCGCGCCGTCCCGCGCCGCCGAGGCTGGGGCCGTAGTCGGGGCCGAGGCCGGGGCCGAGGCCGAGGCGCCGGCGCCGGCGCCGGCGCCGTTGCGCGTGCCATCCGCGGCCGCCGCCAGCACATCCTCCTTGACGATCCGCCCCGACGGGCCGCTGCCCGACACGCCCGCCAGGTCCACGCCCTCCGCGGCCGCCACGCGCGCGGCCACGGGGGAGACGTTGGCGTCCTCGGGAGCCGGCGCCGGCGCCTGGGTGCTCGCGCCACTCGGGGCGGTGCTCGTGCTCGTGCCTGCGGGAGCGGTGTCCGCGCTCGCGCCGGCCGGGGCGGTGTCGGTGCCCGCGCCGCCACGGGTGGCCTCGCTTGCCTCTCCGTCCGCTTCGGCTGGCGTCCCCTGCGCGCCGTCCTCGCCGGTGCTGAGCCGCGCGATGACCTGACCCACGCCGACCGTGTCGCCCTCCTGGGCGAGGATCTCGACCACGGTGCCGCTCGCCGGTGAGGGCAGCTCGACGTCGACCTTGTCGGTGGAGATCTCAACGATCGTGTCGTTGAGCGCGATGAAGTCGCCAACCTGGACGCGCCATTCGAGGATCGTGCCCTCGCTGACCGACTCACCGGCGGCTGGGGTCACGACATCGATGGTCCCCTGAGTCGTCGTCGCGCCAGTCGCCGCCATCCGCTGCCCACTCTAGCGCGGCGCCCGCGCTGAGAACCCCCGCAAAATCGCAAAAACGTGGATCTTCACTCTGCTTAACCAGACGCCCGGCTCAACCAGAGCTTCCCCGGAGCGCCCGCGCGGGCGGGCGATTGCGCCCCGCGCCCGCGCCCGCGCCCGCCCGCGCGCGCCGGCGCTGCTCGCGCACGAACTCGAGTGAGCCGAAGAACGGACCGATCCCGCCCAGCACGGCGACCGCGACCGCGATCCGCAGCGGGATGACACGCAGGCGCGCCGCGGTGAGGCACGCCAGCGACATGCCAATCCACAGCAGGCCGTGCGCGAGGCCCAACACGAATGTCGCCGGCTGTGGTTTGCCGGCCGCGAACGCACAGATCAAGAGCGCGGTGTAGATCGAGGAGTGAAGGAACGAGGTCCACTCCAGACGCCGGAAGACGACCGGGGGGGTCAAGACGATCGGGGAGGTGAGAACGGTCTCATTCGCCGAGCCAGCGCGCCATCCTGCGCAGCGGCTCGCCGGCCTCCTCCGGCCAGGCGTCGATGTCCGCCGGCCACCACGCGTGCGCGTCGTGCTCGTGGTCGGGTGTCACCTCCGCGCCCTCCGCCAGCCACGCCTGACCGACGAACATGATCAGGCGGTGGGGGAGGCACACGAGCGCCTCGCCCCGCACCCTCTCCGGCGCGACCGACCACTCCTCCTCGAGCTCGCGCACCAGCGTGCGCGCGGGGTTCTCACCCATGTCCACCGCTCCGCCGGCGCCCAGCGCCCAGCGGCCCGCCCACGACGCCAGCCACGCCGCGCGCCGGCCCGCGAGCCACTCCCCGCACGCGGAGCGCGTCACACACAGGGCGGCCACGCTGTGCGAGGCGTCGCCCTCGACCAGCCGCAGCGCCCAGCGCAGCGGCTGCAACTCGAGTGACAGGCTCTCGGTGTCCACGCGGTAGTCCACCAGTCGGGCCGACAGGCCGTCGTGACTGGGAGAGCCGCGCCGGCGCAAACTGTCGATCGCCGCGTCCGCCTGCTCGCCGTGCCGGGGCTCGGGGGTGAAGTGGTCGGGCCGCCAGCGCGCGGCGATCCGATCGAGCTCCCACGGCCCGCGCGCGAGCACCTCTATCGAGGCCCCACCGCCTGGATCTGACGACGCCCCCACGCGGGCAGCTGTCGACGTCTCCGCGTGGGCAGCTGTCGACGTCTCCGCGTGGGGGCGTGTCGACGGACCCGCGGCGTGGGGGTCTGTCGACGTCTCGGCGCGGGGATCGGTGGTTCGCTGGGGCGTGCTGGACATCGCACCTTCACAGGCTAGTGGTCGTAGACTCGCGCCGGTGAAGATTCGGCGGGCGGTTGCAATCCTCGGGCCCGGCGGCGTGGGCGGGCTGCTGGCCGGCGCGCTCGAGCGCGCCGGCACGCCGGTGATCGTGATCGCACGCCAGCCCACCGCGGAGGTGATCCGCGCGCGGGGCCTGCGCGTCGAGAGCGCGCGCTTCGGCGAGCTGACCGCCACCCCGCGGACGGTCACGCGCCTGACCGAGCCGGTGGACTTCCTGGTGGTGGCCACCAAGGCGTCGGGGCTGCGTGACGGTCTCGAGCGGGTGGCGGCGACGCCGGGTCTCGTGGTGCCGTTGCTCAACGGCCTCGATCACCTGGCCACGCTGCGCGAGCGCTTCGGGTGGGACGCGGTGGCGCCCGCCACGATCCGCGTGGAGGCCGACCGCCCCGAGCCCGGTGTCGTGGTCCACACGAGCCCCTTCCTACGGGTGGACCTGGCGGCGGTCGGCGAGGGGGCGGCCGGCGAGCAGATGGCCGAGCGGGTGCAGCGGTTCGCGGCGCTGCTGGACGCCGCCGGGGTGCCGGTGCGGGTGGGCACCGGCGAGGCGGAGGTGATGTGGGACAAGCTGGTGCGCCTCAACGCGCTGGCCTGCACCACGAGCGCGTTCGACCTGCCGCTGGGCGAGATCCGCTCAACGCCCGAGCTGCGCGGGGAGCTGATCGGCGCGATCGAGGAGGGATGCGCTGTGGCGAGCGCCGAGGGCGCCCCGATCGATCCCGCCGGTCCCGTCGCCGAGCTGGAGGCGGCGCATGCCACGCTGGGCTCCTCGATGCAACGCGACATCGCCGCCGGGCGCGAGCCCGAGCTCGACGCGATCCCCGGCGCGGTGCTGCGCGCCGCCGCGCGCCACCACGTCGCCACCCCGACGATCGCGCGCCTGGTCGAGATGATCGCCGCGCGCGCCGGGGTGCCGGTGCCGCTCGTCAGCGGCTGAGCGCCAGCTCGCGCACCGCGCGGCGTGGGCCGGCGGGGTGCCCGTCAGCGGCTGGGCGCCGGCTCGCGCACGCACGCCGCCGCGTCCGGCTCGCCCGGCGCGCCGCCCGGCGCCCGCAGTGGTGCGACCACCAACTCGACCTCGCCCACCGCGCGCACCGCCTCGCGCTCGGCCTCGCGCGCGCTCTCGTCGTGCTCGCCGTCGCAGAGGACCCGGAAGTTGCCACTCACGCCGCCGTCGGCGTGGATCACGATGCCCGCCAGCACCTCCTCGCCCTCCTCGAAGCCGAGCCGCTCCATGTCGAAGTGCGCAAGCCCGATCCCGTAGGCGGTGTGGGTCGGGTTCTCGCGGTCGTGCGCCGCCACCGCCTGCGCGAAGCGCTCGAGGTTCTTTGCCATCTTGCCGTTGTCGGACATGGTGACGCGGCCGCCATCGCCAGGTTACCGGTACCCGCTCGGGCGATGCCCCCACGCACCACAGGCACGCGCTTCCAACTGGCGAGGGGGCCCGTCGACGTGCCGCTGCCCCTCTCCGCGTCAGCGCTCCGCGTCGAACACGCCTGTCAGAGGAGACGTTGGTGGATTTGTCTTGCGGATTCGTTCCGCGCGGAACCAATCCTCAAAACAAAAAACGAAACGCCCGCTGCTCGACCGGCACCGGGG
>WQXW01000172.1 GCA_009781575.1 Solirubrobacterales bacterium | reverse complement strand
CTGGCCGGCGCGCCGGTGGATGTCGAGCCGCCCGAGCGCCGCCGCCGCCGGCGCGCCGGGCTCGCCGACGAGGAGCCCGGCGCCCAGATCTCGCGCGAGGAGTTCGACGAAATGGTGCGCGATCTCGACATCGACCAGGCCCCCGCGCAACAGGCCCCCGCGCGCGGCGGCAGGGTGGCCCAGCGCGTGTCCACGCCGCCACGCACCGCCACGCCCTCGCCCGCGCCGCGGGAGCGCGCCACGCGCGGGCAGCGCACGCGCCAGCCACAGCCCGCCGCGCCGGAGCCGTCCTCCGCCAAGCCGGCGCCACCGGACCGCGCCGAGCCCCGCAGCGACCGCGAGCCCGGCGGCGACGGCAGGCCCGGCGGCGATGGCGGGCCCGGCAGCGGTGGCGAGCCCCGTGGCGGCGAGCACCTCGAGCCGGCCGCCGACCTGACCCCGGAGGACCTGGTGCTCAAGGAGAAGCCCACGGGGCGCTCCAAGGCGCGCCGCTCGAGAAACCGACGGCACGGGAGGGCGCGCTGATGGGCATGCTCGCGTGGGTGATGATGGGCCTCGCGGTGTGGCACTTCACGATCTTCCTGCCCGATCGCTTCTGGGGCGGCATCGTGGGCGCGTTCATCGGCTCGCTCGTCGGCGCGGTCCTGTTCGGGTTGATCGTCTACGGGATCGAAGCGTCGACGCTCGGCATACCGGGGGCCCACGCCACAGACATCGCGGTGGTGCTGTACGCGGTGCCCGGCGCGCTGCTGGGCATCGGCGCCGTGTACTGGCTGGGCGTGCGGCGCGAACGCCTCGCCGGCGCCGGCGGCTGAGCGCGCCCCCCGCCGGGCGCGGCCTCGAACACACCTGTCGGAGGCGCCGTTGGGGGATTTGTTTTGAGGATTCGTTCCGCGCGGAACCAATCCCCAAAACAAAAAACGCAACGGCCGGAGCTCGAGCTCGAGCTCGAGCGGCGCCCCGGGAGCGGGCGCCGGTGTCGCCCCCGGGCCCACACCCCGCCTGGCCATTCCGTCCAGGGCGGCGCGTACGGTGGCGGGTCGTGGGCGATGTCCGTTTCGTGATCCCTCCCTGTCCGGAGGATGAGGTGGCGCAGTTGCGCCGCGCGCTGGGCGTGAGCGACCCGCTCGCGCAGGTGCTGGTGCGCCGCGGTTACGGCGACGCCGCCCGCGCGCGCGCCTTTCTGGCCGCCGAGGGGCCGCGGCCGGCGCGGCTGCCCGGCAGCGAGGCCGCGCTCGAGCGGGTCCTGGCTCACCTGCACGACGGCAGCCGGATCACGGTGCACGGCGACTACGACGTCGACGGCGTCTGCTCGACCGCGGTGCTCGTGCGGCTGTTGCGGGGCCTGGGCGGGCAGGTCGACTGGCTGCTGCCCGATCGCTTCAACGACGGCTACGGGCTGAGGGCCGCCACCGTGGAGGGCCTGGCCAAGCGCGGCACCGGCCTGCTGATCACCGCCGACTGTGGCATCACCGCCGTGGAGGAGGTCGCGCAGGCACAGGCGCTGGGCATCGAGGTGATCGTCACCGACCATCACGCGCTGCCCGGCGGGGAGCTCCCGCCGGCGCCCGTCGTGCACCCGGCGCTCGCCGGCGATGGCCACGCCGAGCTGTGTGGCGCCGCGGTGGCGCACGGGCTGGCGCGCGCGATCTGGGATGAGGCTCCCGCGCGCCTGCGTGTGGGCGCGTGGGCGGGCCCGCAGGAGGACCTCGACCTCGTGGCGCTCGCCACGATCGCTGATGTGGTGCCGCTGGAGGGCGAGAACCGCGCGCTCGTGCGGGCCGGCCTGCGCGCGCTGGCGCGCACCGCCAAGCCCGGCCTGCGCGCGCTCATGAACGCGGCTCGGGTCGACCCCTCGCGGCTGGACGAGCGCGCGGTCGGCTTCGGGCTGGCGCCGCGCATCAATGCGGCGGGGCGCATGAACCACGCCAACAATGCGCTCGAGCTGCTGTTGACCACCGACCCGCAGCGCGCGGAGCGGCTGGCGGCGGAGCTCGATCGCTCAAACCACGAGCGCCGCCAGGCGGAGGCACAGATGCTGGCCGCCGCCGAGGCGCAGGTGAGCTCGCCGGCGTCGCGCTCGGCCCACGCCTACGTGCTCGCCGGCGAGCGGTGGCACCCGGGCGTGATCGGCATCGTGGCCTCACGACTGGCTGAGCGTCACCACCGGCCGGTGGTGCTGGTGGCGCTCGACGGCGAGCGCGGGCGGGGATCGGGGCGGAGCATCCCCGCGTTCGATCTGCTGGGCGGGCTGGACGCCTGCCGCCACCACCTGGTGCGCCACGGCGGCCACCGCGCCGCCGCCGGGCTCGAGCTCGAGCGCGCGCACCTGGAGGCGTTTGCGGGCGCGTTTTGCGCGCACGCGGAGGAGATGCTGGGGGAGGAGGACCTGGTGCGGGTGGAGCGCGTGGACGCCGTGGTGGAGGGGTCTCAGCTCGGCATGGAGCTGGCGGAGGAGCTCCAGCGGCTCGCGCCGTTCGGCGCCGGCAATCCCACCGTGTCGCTGATGGTGCGCGGCGCGCGCTTCGCCGGCGCGCGCGCGATCGGGGAGGGCAGGCACGTGCGATTCACCGTGCACAGCGGCGGCGCGCACGCGCAGGCGGTGGCCTTCGGCGTCGGCGGGCGCCTGCCGGTATCCGCGGATGAGCCGGTCGATGCGACCTTCCGGCTGGAGGTCAACGAGTACAGGGGCGTGTGCGAGCCGCGCCTGGTGCTGCGCCACGCGGCCGCCCGCCCGGGCGACGCGCCGGTGCCGGGGCGCGGGCCGGGGGTCCGTCGGAACGCCGCGCCGCAGGCCGCGCCGCAAGCCGCGCCGCCAGGCGAGCCGCAGCCCGCACTGCAAGCCGGGCCGCCGGGCGAGCCGCAAGCCGGGCCGCCAGGCGCACCGCAGGCCGCACCGCAAGCCGGGCCGCCGGGCGAGCCGCAAGCCGGGCCGCCAGGCGCACCGCAGGCCGCACCGCAAGCCGGGCCGCCGGGCGAGCCGCAAGACGAGCCCGAGGTCGGGGAGCAGCTGGTGCTGCTTGGAAGCGGCTCGGCGGTCCCCTAACCTTCATGTATGGCCACCGGTGATGAGCACAAGAGTCCCTCGCCACCGACCGAGGTGGACGAGCGCCCCGCGGCCGCCGCGACGACGACGCCGGCGGCGGCGCCCTCGCGCGCGCAGCTGAATCCGCTGGAGCGGCGGCTGCTGGGGGACCTCTTCGCGATCCTATCCGAGCACGAACCGGAGTCGGCCGGCGCGGTGGACCGCGCGCGCATGGAGGAGGCGTTTGTGTTCGCCTGCGAGCACCACGCCGCGCAGCGGCGCAAGTCGGGCGAGGACTTCATCGTGCACCCGGTCGGCGTGGCGCGCATCTGCGCCAGCATGCGGCTGGACACCGAGACGATCTGCGCGGCGCTGTTGCACGACACCGTGGAGGACACCTCGGCGTCGATCGAGGAGGTGCGCGAGCGCTTTGGCGAGGCGATCGCCACGATCGTGGACGGCGTGACGAAGCTGACCGGCATCACCTTCACCTCGCGCGACGACGCGCAGGCGGAGAACTACCGCAAGATGCTGGTCGCGATGGCCACCGACATGCGGGTCATCCTGATCAAGCTGGCCGACCGCCTGCACAACATGCGCACGATCGACGCGATGCCCAAGCAGAAGCAGATCGACAAGGCCAAGGAGACGCTCGAGATCTACGCGCCCATCGCCCACCGGCTGCATCCACGCGATCAAGTGGGAGCTGGAGGACCTGGCGTTCGCCACGCTCCACCCGCGCAAGTACCAGGAGATCAAGGCGCTGGTGGCGCAGCAGCGTCAGGATCGCGAGGGGTATGTGGAGGAAGCCGGCGCGTATCTGCACCGCGAGCTGGAGACGTTTGGCATCGACGCGCAGATCTCCGGGCGCGCCAAGCACTTCTACTCGATCTACTCGAAGATGACCCGCAAGGGCCGCGAGTTCAACGAGATCTACGACCTCACCGCGATGCGCGTGATCGTGGAGTCGGTGAAGGACTGTTACGGCGCGGTGGGCGTGATCCACTCACTGTGGAAGCCGCTGCCGGGCCGCTTCAAGGACTTCATCGCGATGCCCAAGTTCAACATGTACCAGTCGCTGCACACGACCGTGATCGGGCCCAAGGGCCGGCCGCTGGAGATCCAGATCCGCACCCAGCAGATGCACGATCTCGCCGAGTTCGGTGTGGCGGCGCACTGGATGTACAAGGAGGACGGGCCCGCGCGCAGCCCGCGGCGTGGCGTGCCCGACGATCAGGCCAAGCTCAAGTGGCTGCGCTCGATGGTGGACTGGCAGAAGGAGCTGTCCGATCCACAGGAGTTCATGAAGACCTTCAAGGACGACCTCTTCGAGGACGAGGTGTTCGTGTTCACACCCAAGGGCGATGTGAAGTCGCTGGCCGCCGGCGCCACGCCGCTGGACTTCGCCTACGAGGTGCACACCGAGATCGGCCACCGCTGCGTGGGCGCGCGGGTCAACGGCAAGATCGTGCCACTGCACTATGAGCTGCGCTCCGGCGACATCGTGGAGATCCTCACCGCCAAGCGCGAGCGCGGCCCCTCGCGCGACTGGCTGGCGATGGCCAAAACCACGCGCGCGCGCAACAAGATCAAGCAGTGGTTCAAGGCGGAGTCGCGCCAGGACACCGAGCACGCCGGGCGCGAGCTGTTGCAGGAACACCTCAAGAAGCAGGGCCTGCCGGCGCAGAAGGTCACCGGCTCGGGGCTGCTGGCCGACGTGATCCGCGAGATGGGCTACCGCAAGGCCGACGACTTTTACATCGCGCTCGGCGGCGGCAAGGTGTCGCCGAAGGTGGTGGTCACCAAGGTGCTCCAGCGCCTGAAGCGCGGCGAGGCCGCCGACGGCGAGCGCTCCGCCGGCGAGCTGCTGCGCGTGGGACGCCCGCGCCGGCGCCCCACCCGCTCCTCCGGCCAGTACGGGATCCGCGTGGACGGCGTCGACGACGTGATGCTGCGCCTGGCCAAGTGCTG
>WQXW01000171.1 GCA_009781575.1 Solirubrobacterales bacterium | reverse complement strand
TGCTCATCGGCCCGTTCTCGTTCAACGGATCGGGCCTCCGGGGTTTGCGGGGCGCTTGCCGGCCCGCGTCGGGAAAGCGGTGGAGGTGTGCGCGTAGGCCCGCCGTGAGCGGGCCCTGACCCTCGGTCCGAGCGCCATGCCGGCGGCTGCGGCGACGAGCACCAGGCCCAGGGGCCAGCCCGGCATCGGGCCCTGATCTTCGTGCGTGTAGGCGGCCGCGTTGTGGACGTGCTCGGTCACGGCCTCTTCCTGCTCTTCCGCCTCCGCGGCCCCCACCGGTTGGCTCACCGGACTCTGCGCGGGCACCTCGGCCGTGCCCGAAGGCGGCGTCGGCCGCGGTGTGGGAGGTGGCGGCGGAAGCACGGTGGCGAGGACTGGGATCAATAGGGCGGGAGCCCTGACAAAGGGCGGCGGCGGCTTCACTTCCCTCTTTTGCGGCTGGCCGATTCTGGGAGGTGGGTACAGCTTGGGCTGAATCACCGGCGTCGGCGCCGACGCTCGTGGCGCCGGTGCCGGCGGCGGCGTCAGCGCTCCGGAGGGCGTGGTTTCCGGCGCGGGTTCGATTGGGGGCGGCGGCGGGGCCGCCAGCGCGGTCTGCGCCGTGGCCGGCGGCGGATTGCGCAACGGCACCGTGCCGCACGGCTGCTCGACGCTGCCGCCGCGCACCGTCACCTGCTCGGAGGAGGAGAGGCCGCCGGCGTGCACGGTGACGGTTGTCGTGCCGGCGTTGTAGGCACAGAAGAGCGCCGACTGCGCGCGCGGCACGACTTCGCCGCGTTCGTTGAGCGGCTGTTCGCGCGCGTTTTCCTGGAACTGGCCGGAGGGGGTGAGTTCGCCCTGTGCGCTGCGCGGTTCGTCGGGGATCGGCTTGCCGTGGGCGCTCTGCAGCACGTTGGTGCCTTCGGGCGAGGCCGGATCGGCCTCCACGAATTGGCCGATGTCGGGATTGGAGGAGGTGAATGTGTAGGCCGGCAGGATCCCGGTGGCGCAGTCGGCGCCCTGGCAGCGGCTGGGAATCGGCACGTAGGGGTTGGGGTCGAACGTGCAAGCGCCCGCCTCGTCGGCGCACACCATGCCCGCGCGCGGGCGGCGCGCCAGCGCGTCGAACAGCGCGGGGTGACTGCGCGGCAGCAGCACGCCGTCGGTGGCGTCGAGCGCGAGGTCGCCGATGTCGGGGACCAGCCGCACGTGCACCGGCGCGATCTCGCTCGTGCCGGGGGTGGCGCGCGCCCGCTGCACTTCGGCCACCAGAAAGCCGCTGGCGCCGAGGAATTCGAAGTCGTCGCCGGGGACGTCCCTGACGTAGCCGAGCGTGCCGCTGCCGAATACGTGCAGCGGCGGCTGGCCGGGGACCGCGATCGTGAAGGCGCGGTTCTGTTCGCCGGAGTCAAAGAAATACGCCGACGCATACCCCGGGGAGGAGGCGGATTCGAGCGCGCAACCCGCCGGCGGGTCTCCGTCGAGCACCCCCGCGACCTGGCCGGCGTCGGCGCCTTCGAAGCCGTCGCCCACGCCGCGGTTGCCGATCACGATTGTGGGCATGCGCCGTTCTCTGGCGTCGGCGAGCTGTCGCGCCAGCCAGCACTGCTGTTCGGAGCCCAGCGAGACGCCGGAATAGTCGAGCATCACCACCCACACGCCGGCCGATTCGAAGGCGAATGGGTGCTTGCCGGCGGGGGGCGGGGGCGATTCGGCCAGCGGCAGCTCATGCGCGCCGAGCGCCAGGTCGAAGAGGTTCAGGTTGCCTTCCGCGTCGAGATCAGATTCGGTGGGGGCGGCGAACACCGCCATCGTTTCAGAGGGGCTGCTCAGCAGTTCGCCGTAGCGGCTCTCTTCTGCGAGGAACGCGGAGGGCGAGCGGTTCGCCCCCGGCGGCAGCCGCGGGCCGCTGTACAGGAAATCGCGCACACCCTGGGTTTCGCCCGCGCGGGCGATCGCCGTTTGCAGCCATTTGTCGGGGCCGATGTCGGTGCCGGCGAGATCGGCGCAGTCGCTCACGCACTGCGCGCCGCCGCCGATCGCGAAGGTCGCATTGGCGGAGCTCGTTTTTTCGGGCGTCACCGAAAAGCCGCTCGGAGGCGCGCCGGTGGCGGGGTAGCGCATCACGCCAGCGGTCTGGACCGCTTCAATGTTCGAGTTGCCGCCGCCGTTGCGGTTGATCTCGCCGCTCTGCCCGCCGACGGCCCAGCCCTGTTCGCCGTTGGGGCTGAGCGCGAGCGCCAGCACCGAGTCGGGGATGATCGGCCAGTCGATCGCGCCCTGCCCCGCGGGCAGGTTGTCGAGGCTGGGCGCGGGGAAGTCCTCGTGCTCCTCGTCGCGCCAGCCGGTCGCGGTTTCGCGCAGCAGATAGCCGCTGGCGGGCAGCGTGTAGGGAGGGGTGATCACCGGCGGCTGGCCGGGGGACGGTTTTCGCAGCACTTCGTCGCCTGAGAGGTCGCGGCTGAACGATTCGAAGCTCGGTTCGATCGAGACCACCGCGCGCAGTGCGCCGCCTTCGCGAAATGCCGCCAACGCGACGGGAAAGCCGTCCACGGGCCCCGCCGGCGCGGCCTGCCACGGCGAGCCGCCTTCCTGGCAGGCCGTGGATGAGCCGGGGCCGGCGCGCTCGATCACCGTGCCCTGCGAGGTCGCGATCGCGGCGCCGCCGTCGGGCAGGCCCGCCACGCGCTCCGGCACCGCGTAGCTGCCCAGCGCCGCCTCGAGCGCGGTGTCGATGTGCCAGCCGCTGCCGTCGCCGTTGTTGCAGAGCACCCCGCCGGAGTATGTGCGCGCGCCTTCGATTTCGGGGACCTGATAGGTGACGAGCGCTTCGCCGCCGGCGAACGCGATCGAGGTGAAGTTGGCGCCTTCGGCGCCGGCGAGCCCCGTGGGCAGCGGTTCCTGCTCCCAGCTCTTGCCGAAGGCGAGCAGGGTCCCCTGCTGGCCGATCGCGTACCCCCGCGCGGGATCGCCGGGAGCGAACGCGATGCCGGTGAAGTTGGGCAGGAACAGGTTCTGGGGGCGCGCCGGGTCGGGCTCCCACAGCCCCGTTTCCGCGCGCCACACCCACATCGCCCCGTGCGTGCCAACCGCATAGGCGCGGTCCGCTTCGGGCCAGGCCACCCCGCGCAGTTCGGGCGCCGGCGACTTGGGCTGCCCCGAGGAGGTGAGCAGCGCTTCGGGCACCCATCCCTGGCCGGGCGTGTAGTGGGCCACCTGCCCGTCCTGCCCGACCGCGATCGCCTGAGCGGCCAGTTCGCCGGGCACGGCCCCGGGCTGGGTCGCAATCGCGGCCAGCGGGTGGCGGAACGCGACCGGCCAGCTCTGCACCCGGTCCGGTTCCAGCGGCGCGGTGCTGAGGTGGGTCAGCGGCCCCAGTTCCTCGGCGAGCCACCCTTCTTCGGGCGAGGAGAAGGCCGCGCCGAAACTCCCGCCGCTTTCCCCGCCGGCGCCCAGCACCGGCGCGAAGGACTGCCCGTGCAGGCTGAGGGTGAGCCCGTCGGCGAGGCCGGTGATCACGCGCTGCCCGTATTCGCCGTCGCCGGTCCAGGCGAAGCTGCGGTAGGCCCCGGTGGGCAGGCTCGCTTCCAGCGGCTGGGTGCAGAGCGGCCGTTCCCGCCAGGCGGGCAGGGCGGTGAGGGGGTGTGGGATCGAGCACCACGAGCCACTGACGGTCCCCTTGGCGAGGTCGTAGTAGAGCGTGACGCTCGCGGTGCTGGCGGGCAGGCCCGGGCCTTCGGCGCGCAGCTGCCCGTCGACCCACACGCCCTGCCCTGTGACCGTCAGCGGCTGCCCGTTCGCCAGCGGGGCGATGTGCACCTTGTAGGTTTCGTGGGCGGCGTTTTCGTAGCTCTGCTGCTGCTGGGCGAGCCGCGCGCCGAGCGAGCCCGGGGCGCCGAGCGGGCGCTGGACCCAGCGCGGTTCACCCGCGCCCGCTTCGCGCCTGAACAGCATCATCCCTTCGCTCGCGGGCCCCGACGCGTTCAGCGCGAGCAGCCAGGCGTCCTGCGGTGAGCTCGCGCCGAGCGCCAGCACCTGGAAGCCGTGCGCCGGTTTTGTGCATGGTTCGCCGGCCTTGGGGCTCACGGGCACCCCGATGCAGATCGGCTCGCGCGCCCACACTTTTTCGGTGCCGTTGTAGAACAGCACCTCTTCCTGGGCGCCCGCGGCGGAGCCCCCCTCCAGCGGCACCAGGAACACGCCGGTTCGGCCGCCCGGCAGATCAACCGCGCTGAGCGTTTCCGGCAGGGTCTCGCCCGCGCTGAGCAGCGCGTTTGGTTCGCCCGGCGCGGGACCCCCTTCCGGTTCGGCACTCAGCGTGGGCGCCTCCCCAAAGGCCCCGCGCGGGTCGCGCACGAGCACCTGCCCGACCCCGGCGTGATCGCGCCCGACAATCGCCACGCCGCCGTCCGGCGTGACGCTGCCCGCGAGCGGCCCGCCCGCCGGCGCGAAGCCGCTGAGCGCTTCGCCGTGGGCACCGCGCGGCGTCGGCTGCAGCTGCCAGCCGCCCTTGGGCGTGTAGCGCACGATCTGAAAACCGGCCGCGGTGCTGCCGTAGCCCCAGGTCTCGCCGGCGGCCTCCTGTGGCGAGGAGCCGATCAGAGTCATCCGGTACTCCAGCGGCACGCCGATCACCGGCTGCGCCATCGGGGTCGCCGGCCCCGCTTCCGAGGCCCTGGAGGCGGAGGAGCCCAGCCCCAGCAGGGGCAGCGCGACCGCGGCCGCGAGCGCCAGCGCCAGCGCCAGCGCGGCGCCGGCGCATGCCCCGCGGCGCACGTGAGCGCGCGGGCGCGGGCGTAGGCGGACGCGCAGGCGGACACGCGAACGGACCCGCGGGCCGCCGCGCGGCGGCGTAGGCGGCTCTCCCGGTCTCATTCCACTCCACCGATGCCGGTTTGGAGCAGCGGGACGGGGCCGATCGCCTGCACCTGCAGGTCGAGCTTCGTCGGCCAGGCGCGGCGGCTCAGGCGCAGCCGTAGCGTGTGGCGCCCGGCCGCGAGCACCCGGCGGCGCGTGGCGGCCACCGTGCGCTT
>WQXW01000170.1 GCA_009781575.1 Solirubrobacterales bacterium | reverse complement strand
GCTGTCGGTGGCGAGCACCTGGACGTGATGGACGCCGTCCCCCAGGCCGGCAGCGTTCAGATGAGCGCTCAGCGTGCTCAGCCCCGACTGTCTCGCCCTGCCGTCCACGAGCACGCTGTAGGTCACGCCTTCGACAGCGTCGAAAGCGCCTTCCCAACTGACGTGCGCCCGTCCGCCGCGCACCCATCCAGAGGGAGTGGTCACGGCGAACGCGGCGGGGGGTGCCTGCACGAAGGCGCCGAGCACCTCGGAGTCGCCGGTCGGGCCCTGGGCGAAGGCGACGAGCGCGTCGCCCTGGTTGTCGCCCGCGAGCGCGAGCCCGGAGATGGCGCCCGGGATCGACCCCGCCAGCTGCGCGCGTTGGAAGCCGCCCTGGGGATAGTCCTGGCGCACCTGCACCCCCGCGGGCGCCCCCGGCGCAGACGCCCATGCGGTCGTGCCGCCACCCGCCGGGTTGATCGTGGTGGGCGCCGCTCCCGCCGTCGCGCCGATCGCCGCCTCCTTCCCCGGCTGCTGCTGTTCGCCGCTCAGCTCGCGCACGCTGCCTCCCTGCGACCAGGACATGCGAAAGCCTTCCTTCTGGCCGACCGCGACGCTCGGCGCGCCGAGCCCTCCCTGGGGCGTGCCCACCGGGACGGCGCCCAGCAGCTGAGAGGGCGCCTGTTCGCCGAGCAGTGAGTTCATGAACAGCTGTGTGACGGGCACCGCCGAGCCGGTGGCGCCCTGGATGCGGAAGGCGACGCGCGCTTCGCCGAACGGACTGACCGCCAGCGCGGGCGCCTCCGCGTCGGAGGTCACCGGGCGCCCGCCGATCTCTGCGGGGCTGGCCTGCAGCACATTGCCCTGCGCGGTCCCGAACAGGCGGCGCACCCAGATGCGCGCGGCGCCACGGCTGGTTTCCGGCTCCTGCCACGCGACGACCCCGTCGCCGTCGAGCGCGATCCCGATCGCGGGGGCGTTTTCGGGGGTGGGGTTGCGCATCGCCACCTGCGGCGCGCGGTTGACGTTGCCCACCGAGCTCCACAGCAGGAAGTTGAAGCGTGCGACGCGCACGTCGACCACCTTGTCGGTCGAGATGCCTGCCGGGGGACAGATGCTGTTGGGCAGATCCCCTTCGACGAGATCGCTGCAGTCGTCGCCGATCACGCGGTAGACGATGTAGGCCACGCCGTCGGGCGCCATCGCCAGGGCCGGATCGACCGCCCTGATGTCACCGGAGTTGGGCTCGCCGACATTGGGATCGACGATGATCGGCTGTCCGAACGCGCTCGTTCCGGGCTGCAGCGCGGCGCTCATCAGCTCGTACTCGGTCACGCCGCCGGGCGAGACGTTGCGCGGCTGCACCCACACGACCAACAGGCGGCCGCCTTCGCCGGCGGCGATCGCCGGCTGGCTCGCGCCGTAGGAGTCTTCCCTGTCGACCTCGAGCGGCTGGCCCCAGCGGCCGGCCGCGAAGGGGATCGCGAAGACGTGGTCGACCCCTTCTATGTCCTTGCGGTAGACCACCCCGCCGCTGCCGTCACGCGCCATCGCGGCGCCGTTGACCCCGAGGATGTTGTTGGTCGGGCCGTCGAGCACGCTGGCGCCGTTGATCACCGCGCGCGCCGGCGCGGGCATCGGCATCTCCAGCGCGATCGCCGCCAGCAGCGCGGCGACCACGGACGCCGCGCGCGTCATCTCTTCTTGCCCTTCTTGCCCTTTTTCGACTTCGCCGCATACTTCCGCTTCGCCTGCTTTTCACAGCTCGCGCGCTGCTTTTTCGACCTGCTTTTCTTGCACGCTCGGAGCGCCTTTGCGAGCTTCTGGGCCGTTGTCAGCGGCTTGGATATGGACGCGCGTTTGACAAGCGGCGCGGTGATCGCATTCGCCGTGACGCCCGGCGATGTCAAGCTCGGCCCGGTGTTCTGCGGCTGATGGGTGGGCTCTGTTCCCGGCGGCGGCGCGATCACCTTGAACTTCTTGGTCAGGTGTGCCTTTTCGCCGACTTCATCGGTGATCGCCAACGTGACTTCATATTCGCCCGGACCGGCAAACGTGTGTGGCTTGGATTGCGGCGACTGGGTTTGCGATGGTGCGCTGCCATCGCCGAATTCCCAATCGTATTCGGCGATCCCGCTGCCTGGCGTGCCTTTGGAACCTTCAGCGTTGAACGTGACGGGCGTACCCGCGACGATCGGTTCCGGCCCGATGAACGTCGCAAACGCGGGCGCGCTCGCCTGAACTTCGACCTTGACGGAGAAGACCTTCGTGCCGTAGTCGCCGATCAAGCGCAGGGTTGCTTCGTATGTACCTGCTTTTTCGTACGTATGCTTGGCTTCCGGATTCGGCCATAGATACTTCGTACCTTCCATCTTGCCGTGCGGTTCGACTTCATAGCCGTCGTTCGTACCGGCGTTGCCGCCGGCCTTCTTGCCTTCGAAGTTCCAGTCGAACTGGTACGGCACCTCGCCTTCGCGTTTGATCGAGATCGCGTCGAATTCCACTGGCGTTTTCTGGTCGACCTCGACCGACGACGTTTCGGCTTTGTCGACCTCCACCTCGCCTTCCGGCCGGGGGCACGCCGTGCCCTTGCCGGGAGCAAACTCGATCACCTGGTCGTCGGCGTCGCTGTTGCGGAAATTGGGCTGCGTCAACACGAACAGCGAGCCTTCGGCGCCCGCGGCAACCGCAAGTTGCTCGAAGTTCAGGTTGCAGGGATGGCCTTCTGCACCTCCACCGACGGTGCCTTCCACGGCGCCGCTGGCGGTGAACAGGCGTATGCCGACGTTACCGATTCCCTTACTGCCTTCGGCTTGGCGCCAGAAGAGCAACGGGCTGCTGGCGGCATTCCACGGCGCGACTTGGCTCTGCAAGTCGGCTGGTTTGGAGCTTTCCGCCTTCTCGGCGAACCGGGCCGCGTAGAGGCCGTTGCTGAGCTGAGTGATGGGGCTGCCGGCGGCGTTCACTTCGAAATCGGTCGATTCGTACTGCCCCCCGTGTTCGCTGTTGTTGTTGATCGTGGAGGGCGGATCGAGCGAGACCGCCCCGTCCAGGTTGGCCCGCGACTGGCCCGCCGCGATCGACGACGCTTCGGGAGCGGCGAAATCGGGCTTCACTTCGACAAGGCTCGACGGGGTGTTCCATTCATTGTCGAGGTCGACTCCGAACGACCCGTTGTTCGCGCTGAAGAGTCCGTCGGACTGCTGCGTCTTCGGCGCGATCGCGCTGTTCGCGACCCAGCTGCCGTCGAGCTTGCCGCTGTTGGGTCCTTCGGTGCTGACACGCTGCAGGATCGTGGGCCCGCCAAACGGGCCTTCCCTCACGCCCTGCTGGCCCTCGATCACGACGTCGTCATCGGATGGATCGACTGTCGACGGCGCGACCGTCAGTCCCTCCGGCGCATACAGGTCGCTCCCGATGCTTTCGGGCTCGAGTTCCGATGGCTTGGATTCCGTGGAGCCGGCGATCAGCGCGGCTCCGGTCAGGGGATCGATCGGATAGCCCGGCGCCGGGACGAGCTCTTTACTTTCGTTGGGTTCAGTCGACCACGCGACGATTCGCTGAGCGACGGGCACATACTTTCCACCTCCCGAGTCGACCAGACCCTCCACGAGCGCGTATACACGATGCTTGGCCGAATCCACGGCCAGCGAGATCAGGGGATGGGCGTCACTGAACCTCACCTTGTCTGTGAATTTCTCCAGGGGAAGCGTGACCGCTCCCAGCACGGCACCTGTGCTCGACAGCTTCTGCAGACGGTATTGAAGTTCGCCTGATTCGATACCCAAGTTGACGACATCCAGCACATACACAGCATTGTGATCGCTCGTCGAGGGATCAGCCGGATCGACCGCGAACCCAACCGGAACAAAAAACTTCCCCGGCGCAGCCGATTCGGAAAAACCACCGAAGTGTTCCACTTCGCCATAGGGTTCGATCGTCGCCGCTGATGCCGGGGGCGCGCACGTGAGGGCCGCGATACAAAGTGCGACGCACGCACCGACCAACAGGTTCCCCATGTGGAACCCGCGGGCCACTGTGAACGCCTGGCGAACGAGGGAAGAACAGGAGTGGATATGTCGCGGGGTTTGCATTCGTCTCTCTTTTTGGGATGGGTGCATGCTCCGGTGCCGCGGGGGACAAAGAGACATTGTTTATCTCTTCCTGCCCTTGCTCGGCTTCTTCTTCTTGCTCTTGCTCGACTTCTTCACGGCGTACCTGTTCCTCGCCAGCCTCTCGCAGTTCGCCCGCTGCTTCTTCGATTTGATCTTCGCGCATAGCCTCAGCGCGGCGGCCAGCTTCTGCGAGCGGGTCAGCGCTTTCGCGACGGTCGGTTTGGTCGTCGTTGGCGTGGTGGTGGCCGTGTTCGCCTGCGTTCCCGATCCCTGGCCGCCGCCGAGCGGCCCGGTCCCCCCTCCGCCGGGCGGTGTGGTGACCAGCGGTTCGGCGACCGTCACCTCGTGTTCGACGTGGGCTTTTTCGCCGACTTCGTCGGTGATTTCCAGCTTGACTTTGTATACGCCCGGTTTGGCGAATGTGTGTGGCTTGGAGAGCTGCGTCTGCGATTCCGAGACAGCGCTGCCGTCGCCGAATTCCCAGGCGTAGTCGGCAACCGCGCTTTCCGGCGTGCCTTTCGAGCCGGTGGCGTTGAACGTGACCGGCTGGCCGGCGAAAACGTCGTTGGGAACGGCGAATACGGCGAGCGCCGGCGCGCTGGCGGTCACGGTCACCGTGAACGGGAAGGTGCTCGTGCCGTAGTCGCCGATCAGGCGCAGGCTTGCTTGGTAGGTGCCGGCTCTTTCGTATTTGTGTTCGGCTTCGGGGCTGGGCCAATCGTAGTTCGTCGCGCTTTCCATCTTGCCGTGGGGCTCGACTTCATAACCATCGTTGGCGCCCGCGTTTCCGCCGGTTGTCTTGCCTTCGAAATTCCAGTCGAACTCGTACGGGGACTCTCCATTGCGCTTGATCGAGATGGCATCGAATTTCGCGGTCGCTTTCTGGCTGACGGTCACCGCCTGCGTTTCATGGCCGTTGACGGTCACCGTTT
>WQXW01000169.1 GCA_009781575.1 Solirubrobacterales bacterium | reverse complement strand
TGATACCGCCGGTCTGCTCCTGCAGCGCGCGCACCACGCGCATGTGCTCCGCCAGCTCCCACGGCTCCTCGATGTGGCCGAACATGACCGTGGCCGTCGAGCGCACGCCCGCCTCGTGGCAGGCGCGCACGATCTCCACCCAGCGCGCCACCGGCAGCTTGTTGGGGCTGATCCGCGCGCGCACGCCGTCGTGGAGCACCTCCGCGGCGGTGCCCGGCGTGGAGCCGAGGCCGGCGTCGATCAGGCGCGCCACCACCTCGCTGGCGGGCAGCGCGGAGATGTCGCACATGTGCGCCACCTCCATCGGGCTGTAGGCGTGCAGGTGCAGCTGCGGCGCGGTCGCCTTGGCCAGGCGCAGCCAGCCCAGATAATCCTCCAGGGTCCACTCGGGGTGGATGCCCGACTGGATGCACAGCTCGGTGGCGCCGAAGCGCAGCGCCTCGTGCACGCGCGCCACGAACTCCTCGCCGCTGTGCTCGTAGGCGTCGGGCGAGCGCCGGCCCTGGCCGAAGCCGCAGAACGCGCAGCCGACCGTGCAGATGTTGGAGATGTTGATGTTGCGGTTGACCACGAAGGTGACCCACTCGCCGGCCAGCTCCGCGCGCAGCCCGTCGGCGGTGGCGCGGATCTCCTCGATCGCCTCCGCGCGCGTCTCCGCGAAGAGCGCGGTGAGCTCGTCGGGTGAGAGCTCCACGCCGCGCGTGGCGCGCGCGAGGGCGCCCGCCACGAGATCGGGGCGGATCGGGCTGGGCGGCTCGCCGCGGCCCGAGCCGCTGCGCGGAATGAAGCTCCAGTAGCGCGCCTTGATCACGTCCATCACGCCCTGCGCGATCCACGCGGGGTCGATGTAGCGCGGGTGCACGCACAGCCGCTCGGTGAGCGCGCAACCGTCGGCCTGCAGGCGCCGCTGCACCTGGCGGGGCGAGGGGAAGGGGTGCTCGGGGGAGATGTGGTCGCCGTTGGCCGACAGGCCGCCGAGGTCGCTCGCCCCCGCCGCGATCAGCTGCGGCCACCAGTCGGAGAGGTTGGGCGGCACCTGGATCGCCACCTCCGGCATCAGCCGCCGGCACTCGCCGATCAGCCGTGCCATGTCCTCCACCGTGATCGGGCAGGCCCACTGCGGCAGCTCCAGCTGGGGCCGGCCGTCCGCCACCCCGGTGTGCCAGTAGCGGCGCGCCGCCTCGTCGGCGATCTGCGCCGGCTCGCGCCCGTAGTAGCTCTGGTGGGGCACGAAGTTCTGCAGGATCACCTCCTGGAGGTGGCCGTGGGCGTCGTGCAGCCGCGCCAGCGCCTCCAGCGAGGCCATGCGCTCCTCCTCGCGCTCGCCGATGCCCACGAGGATGCCCGAGGTGAACGGGATCCGCAGCTCGCCGGCGGTGGCGATCGTCGCCATGCGCACCGCGGGGTGCTTGGTGGGCGAGCCCGCGTGCACGCTCTCCATCAGCCGCTCCGACACCGACTCCAGCATGAGCCCCTGCGACGCGGTCACCTCGCGCAGGCGCGCGAGGTCCTCGCGCTCCAGCACGCCGAGGTTGGTGTGCGGCAACAGGCCCCGCTCGAGCGCGCGCTCGCACGTCCACACCACGTAGGACACGAAGTCGCGGTGGCCGTGGGAGCGCAGCAGCGCGGCCACCCGCGGGTCGACCTCGGGCCGCTCGCCGGTGAGGATCAGCAGCTCCTTGACCCGCCTCCGCGCGGCGCCCTCGAGCTGCTCGATCACCTGCTGCGGGGAGTACAGGTGGGCGCGGTGCGTGGCGAACGCGCAGTACTTGCAGTAGCAGCGGCAGGTGCGCGACAGCGACAGCGTGAGGTTGCGCGAGTAGGTGACCCGCCGGCGCATCGACCGCAGTATGGCGCCCCCCCGTCTCCGGCGCCCCCACGGCCCCGTATGCCGCCTCGCCGCGCCCCCGTTCCAGGCGCTTCCACGGCCCCGTCCCGCTCGCGCCACACCTCCCGCGCGGGGAGTGATAGGGTGCCCTAATGCCCGACTCGCTGAGAAACGCCGTGGCCGAGGCCGTCGGCACATTCACGTTGATATTCATAGGCGTGGGCTCGATCGTGGCCTCCAAAGGCATCCACGATCCCTCGCTGATCGGGGTGGCGATGGCCCACGGGCTCGCCATCGCGGTGATGGTCTCCGCGCTCGGTCACATCTCGGGCGGCCACTTCAACCCGGCGGTCACGCTCGGCTTCCTGGTCACGCGCCGCATCAAGCCCCCGATGGCGATGCTCTACTGGGTGGCCCAGTTCGCCGGCGCCGCGCTCGGCGCGCTGCTCGTGCGCGACCTGCTGCCGCGCGCCTCCACCGAAGCGGTCAACCTGGGCGTGCCGGCGCTCGGCATGGGCGTCAACAGCGCTGCCGGCATCGGTCTGGAGGCGATTTTCACATTCTTCCTCGTGTGGGTGGTGTTTGCCACGGCGGTCGACCCCCGCGGCGCGTTCAAGTCGATCGCGGGGTTGGCGATCGGGCTCACGATCACACTCGACATCCTCTTCGGCGGCCCCTTCACCGGCGCGGCGATGAACCCGGCGCGCGCCTTCGGCCCCCAGCTCGTCGGCCATCACTGGGCCAACTGGTGGGTCTGGTTCGTGGGACCGGCCGCGGGCGCGGTGGTGGCCGCGGTGTCCTACCACCTGCTCTACCTTCGCCCGCACGAACGGGCGCTGGAGCGGGCGCTCGGCGGCGGCGACGCCGACGAGCTCGCCGGCGAGGCCGTTTCCGGCTGACCGTCGTGGGCGGGAGCGGCGCGCACGCCGCCGGCGGCGTCCACCTGGCCCGCCACGGCCGGACCGCCTACAACCTCGAGCGCCGCTTCCAGGGTCTCTTGCCGGTCGGCCTCGACGACACGGGCCGCGCGCAGGCGCACGAGCTGGCCGAGCGCGCCAGCCGCCACCGCTTCGCCGCGCTCTGGTGCAGCCCGTTGCGCCGCGCGCGCGAGACGGCCGACATCGTGGCGGCGCGCATCGGCCTGACCCCCGCCGAGGACGAGCGACTCGTCGAGACCGACTCCGGCGAGTGGACCGATCGCACCTTCGCGGAGGTGCAGAAGAGCAGCCCGCGGGAGTTCGCGCGCTTCGCCGACAGCGACCCCACCTTCGCCTTCCCCGGCGGCGAGTCGTTCGCGCAGCAGGGCGTGCGCGTGGCGGCGGCACTGCGCGACATCGAAGCGGGCCTCCTGCCCGCGCTGGCCGTCTGCCACGGGATGGTGATCCGTGTCGCGCTCGCCCAGCGCACCGGCCAGCCCCTCGCGCTGGTCGAGCGCGTGCCCAACGGCGCGCTGGTGGCGCTCGATCAGGAGCGGGGGCGCCGCGCCGAGGAGAGCCGCTCCACGAGCGCCGCGCCCTCGCGGGCCATGCGCGAGCGCGGCACCACCTGATCGAAACCGGCCGCCTCCGCGCGGCGGCGCACCTCCTGCTCGACGTGCGCGTAAACCCCCAGCGTGGCGACGCCGCGCAGCCGCCCCGCCGCGCGCAGCCTCTCCACCAGCGCCACGCCGTCGCGCGCGGGCGCGCGCGGGTCGAGGGCCGGCGGGGACGCCAGGTCGACCACGAGCAGCTCCGCGCCGTCGATTTGGCGCTCGACCGCGGCGGCGCTGGCGAGGAGCGTGACCTCGTGGCCGGCGGCGCCCAGCAGCTCCTGCACGCGCGAGCCGAACAGCAGGTCGGGGACGAGCGCGAGGACCCGCGTCACTGGGCGCGCGTGCGCGCGAAATCGTCGCGCGCCGACTGGGGCCGCCCCCACATCTGCGCCACGTCGGCGCGGCCCACGCGCACCTCGCGCAGCGCCAGCTCGCCCTCGATGCCGGCGTCGTCCAGCAGGGTCAGCGCGCCGTGCACGGTGGGCGCCGCGGCGGCGTGGCCGAAGCGGTGGGCCACCAGCAGTCGCCAGTGCCAGTCGTGATGCGAGTAGGGGCGCGCGTTGCAGGTGGCCAGATAGACAGCCGCGTCCACGTAGCGCGACTCGTCGGCGATGCGCAGATCGAACTCGACGTCTGTCCAGTCGTCGGGCAGCGAGTCGATCGTGTCCTGGAAGGTGCGGGCCAGCGCCATCTCTGGGGCCAAGGGTAGCGAGGCTATGCTCGGGACGATGGAGGCGACCACCCACACCAACCCGCTGGACGCCGGGTATGAGGAGCTGCGCCACGGTTGCGCGCTGCTCGACCGCTCGGCCCGCGGCCGCCTGGCGCTCACCGGCGCGGCGGCGGTGGAGTTCCTCAACGGCCAGGTCACCAACGAGCTGGGCGACCTGCGCGACGGCGAGGGGCGCTGCGCGGCCTTCCTGACCCACAAGGGCAAGATGCTGGGCGACCTGCGCATCCTCGCCGTGGGCGAGAGCCCCGGCTCACCGCCCCGCGAGCTGCTGCTGGACACCGAGCGGGTGGCGTTGCAGGCGCTCTTCGACATGATCCGCCGCTACAAGCTCGGCTACGAGGTGGAGCTGCACAAGCGCACGCTCGAGTGCGCGCAGCTGTCGCTGATCGGCCCGCGCGCGCCCACGGTGCTCCAGGACGCCGCGGGGGCCCCGTTGCAGCTGCCCGCGCAGGAGCATTCGCACGTGCCCAGCGCCGTCGCCGGGCGAGCGGCGCGGCTGATCGTCACCGCGCACCCGGCAGGGCTGGACCTCCTCTGCGCGTCCTCCGATCGCGACGCGATCGAGCGCGCGCTGCTCGACGCGGGCGCCGTGGCGGTGAGCGAGGAGTGCGCCGAGATCGCGCGCGTGGAGGCCGGGCGGCCCCGCTACGGCGTGGATCTCGACCACACGGTGATCCCCCAGGAGGCGGGGCTCAACGAGCGCGCGGTCAGCTTCACCAAGGGCTGCTACGTGGGCCAGGAGACCGTGGCGCGGCTCCATTACAGGGGCAAACCCAACCGCCACCTGCGCGGCCTTCGCCTCTCCACGCCCCAGCCCGCCGGCGGGGAGCTCGCGCTGGAGGGTCGCGTCGTGGGGCGCCTGACCAGCGCGGTCGTCTCACCCGGGCTCGGCCCGATCGGCCTGGCGTTGGTGCGGCGCGAGGCCGAGCCCGGCGCCGTCGTGAGC
>WQXW01000168.1 GCA_009781575.1 Solirubrobacterales bacterium | reverse complement strand
GCGGGGATCTCCGACGTGGGCGCGGTGGTGGGCGCGACGGCGCCGGCGCTGCTGGGGCGCGCGCGCGAGTGGATGCCCCACGCGCCGTTCCTGCTGCCGGGCGTGGGCGCGCAGGGGGGTCGCGTGGGCGAGCTGGCGCCGGCGTTCGCGCCCGGGCCGGCGGGCGGACTGGTGGCGGTGTCGCGCGCGATCGCCAACGCGCACCTGACGCGCGGGGGAGAGCCGGCGAGCGCGGCGCGCGCGGAGGCGGAGCGGCTGCGCGAGCTGGCCTGGACGCTGGCGTCGTAGCGTCCCCGCGGCCGCGCGTCGGGCTCCCCTGCGACCGCGCGTCGGGCTCCGCGTTGCCGTCCCGGGCTTTCGCTAGGCTAGTCACGCTAACGCGCGCGGCGCCCGGAGCGGGCGGGCGCGCGGCGAACGGGCGATGCGCAGCAGATGATCATCACGGTCACGCTCAACGCGGCGATCGACAAGTCGCTGTCGGTGCCCAACTTCCGCGTCGGGCGCCGGCACAGGGCGGTGGAGCAGCGCACGATGGCGGGCGGCAAGGGGGTCAACATCGCGCGCGCGCTCAAGACGCTGGGCCAGCCGGTGATCGCGACCGGCTTCGCGGGCGGCGCGACGGGCACCTACATCGTGGAGCAGCTGACGGAGGAGGCGATTCTCAGCGACTTCGTGCGCATCCGCGAGGAGTCGCGCATGAACACCTCGGTGCTCGACCCCACCAACGGGCTGGCGAGCGAGATCAACGAACGCGGCCCGCGGATCAGCGAGCAGGAGGTGGAGCTGTTCCGCGACAAGCTGCTCTACCTGGCGCGGGGCGCGGCGATCGTGGTGCTGGCGGGCTCGCTGCCGCCGGGCGTGGGGCCGGACCTGTACGCGTCGCTGATCGCGGACCTGGAGAAGATGGGGCTGACCACCGTGATCGACACCGACGGCGAGCCGCTGCGCCAGGCGGTGCGCGCGGAGCCGGATGTGGTGTCGCCCAACCTGATGGAGGCCGAGGAGCTGGTGGGCCACGAGTTCGGCAACGAGGAGGAGCGCACCGCGGCGGTGCGCGAGATCGTCGAGCTGGGCGCGCGCGAAGCGATCGTGACGGCGCCGGACGGCTGCTACGCGCAGGTGATGTTCGAGGGCAGGCCGTCGGTGCGCAGGGTGCGGATCGAGGAGCGTGAGGCGGTGGGCAAGCGCGGCTCCGGCGACGCGTTCATCGCAGGCTACGTGGCGGCGCGCTACGAGGGGCGCCCCCCGGACCACTGCCTGCGCTTCGGCGTGGCGTGCGGCGCGGAGTCGACCAACCACCTGGGCGCGGGCCGCATCGACCCCCGCGAGGCGCGCCGCCTGATGAGCGAGATCGAGCTCAACGGGATGGAGCTCCCCGAGCAGGTGCGCTGAGGAGCCGCGCGGGCGCTCAGCCGCCGGCGACGTCGCGGCGCAGGAACACCAGGTAGGCGACCACTAGCGCGGGTGCCGCGTAGAGCGCGCACACCCACAGCGAGTGCAGGATCGGCGCCCAGTCGGTGGGGGTGCGCAAGAGGCCCTGCCAGGCCTCGAACTGTTCGGTGATCAGGTAGGGGTGGATCGATTCGAGGCCCGGTATGGCGGAGACGATGAACAGCACGATGGGGACCGCGATCGTGCCGACCACCGCGGCCGCGCTGTTGCGGGTGACCGTGGAGAGCATCACGCCGATGCACACCAGCGCCAGCAGCGGGATCAGGTAGCAGGCGTCGGCCACGAACAGCAGCCCCAGCGCCTTCGGGGCGGAGACCACGGTGTTGGAGAAGGTGATGATGCGGTGAAAGCCCCACGCGGCGACGCCGGCGATCGTGGACACGATGGTCGCGGTGAGCAGGCTCGAGATCGCGTAGGTGACGGCGGCCAGCAGCTTGGCGCCCAGCACCTGGCTGCGCTCGGTGGAGCGGGTGAGGATCGTCTTGAGCGTGCCGTGGCCGTCCTCGTTGGCCACGATGTCGCCCGACACCAGCGCGGCGATCAGCGGCAGAAAGAAGCCGGAGAGGAAGATCAGCATCAGCACCGGCGCCGCCAGCCCCGACTGTGTGAGCTCGCGCGCGAACTGGTTGTCGCCGTGGTGACCGGATTCGTGGCGGATCACCTCGACCACCACGAACAGCACCGGCAGGAAGATCGCCAGGCCCAGGCCGATGTAGGTGCGCCGCTGGGAGACCAGCTTGCGCAGCTCCCAGCGGTACACGGTGAGCGTGGCGGGCCGGCGGGTTCGCCGCTCCCTCGCGGCGGGCAGCGCGGCGGCGGCGCTGGCGGGGGCGGTGCTCACGACGACGGCCCCTCCCCGACCGTCTGGAGCGGCCTGGAGCTCCCATCGCCCGCGCCCGCGCCCGCGCCTGCGCCCGCGCCCGCGGGCGACCCGGCGCCCGGCCCGGGCCCCTGGCCGTCGCCGGACGACCCCTCGCCCTCGGTCAGGCGGAAGAAGAGGTCCTCGAGCGTGGCCAGTTCGGGGGTGAGCGAGAGGATCGCCACCCCCGCGCGCCCGAGCGCCAGCGAGAGGGCGCCCACCTCGTGCTCCCGCGCCTGGAAGCTCACGCCGTGCTCGGCGCTGGAATCGACCCGCTCGATGCCGGCCTGTGCGCGCGCCAGCTCCACCGCGCGGGGGTCGTCGGTGGTGCGCAGGCGGTAGGTCGAGCCGCCCCGGCGGCGCAGCTCGGCGAGCGCGCCCTCATACACCACCCGCCCGCGGTCGACGATCGCGACGCGGTCGCACAGTTCCTGCACCTCCGGCAGCTGGTGGCTGGAGAGCAGCACGGTGATGTCTTCGTCGGCGAGCCGCCGGATCAGCAGGCGCATGTCGCGCATGCCCGCGGGGTCGAGGCCGGTGGCGGGCTCGTCGAGGATCATCAACCGCGGGCGGCGCAACAGCGCCGCGGCGATCCCCAGGCGCTGGCGCATCCCGTGCGAGTAGCCGCGCACGCGGTGCTGGGCGCGGGGCGCCAGCTCCACGACCTCCAGCACCTCCTCGATTCGCCCACGCCCGCCGCCACCGTCGAGCGCGGCGAGCAGTTCCAGGTTCTTGCGCCCGGTGAGGTAGGGGTAGAAGGTGGGCGCCTCCACGAAGCCCGCCACGCCCTCCAGCGCGCGCGCGCCCACGCGCATGGGGTCGCGCCCGAACAGCTCCACGCGGCCCTCGGAGGGCATGATCAGCCCGAGCGCCATGCGCAGCGTGGTGGTCTTGCCGGCGCCGTTGGGGCCCAGGAAGCCGTACACGTCGCCGAGGTTGACGTTCAGGTCGACGTGGTCGACCGCCAGCACCTCCTTGTAGCGCTTGACCAGCCCGCGGGCCCGAACCGGGGGCGCCTCGCCATCGCTGGCGGGGTCGCTCACGCTAGAGGCTCCGTGCGAACGTCTCGATCGAGGCCGGGGTCACCGAGCCGGCCAGCAGGTAGCGCGTGCCGGCGCGCTCGAAGCTCAACAGCGTGCCGAGCGGCGTGGCCAGCTCGCGCGCGCTCGCGCCGTTGATGTCCATCTTCTGAAGCCCTTCCATTGAGCTCGACGACGAGGAGCCGCCCGAGCCGGCCTTCACCGGGCTTTCGACCAGCACGATGCTTTCCAGGCCCTGGCCGTGGGTCGTGACGTGGGGCTTGCTCCCGGTGCCGGACGTCGCGCTGCCGGATCCGCCCGACGAGCCGGCGCTGCTCGAGCTGCCTGCGCTGCCCGAGCTGCTGGTGCCGCCCGAGCTGCTCGCGCCGCCCGTGCCGCCCGACGCGCCGCCCGAGCCCGCGCTGCTCGAGCTGCCCTTGCCGATTTCATCGATCTTCGCGCCCGGGGGCGGGGCCATTTCGAAGACCGAGTCGGGCACCGGTTCGTAGGAGATGTCGGTCGCGGCCAGTTCGACCACCGGCGCGGAGCTGCCCTTCGCGTAGATCGCCGCGCGCAGCGGCACCCCGTGGACGGCGTCGAAGGAGAGCTGCGCGCCGCCGATCAGGCCGCCGTGTTCGCGCGGGGAGACGCTCACGGTGTAGGCCGCCTGGCCGGCGACGTCGGTCGGCACGGCTGGCGAGATGTTGGCGTGCTTGGAGGCGTGCGCGAGCGCTTCTTCGATCTTGGCCACGCTCGGCGCTTCGCGATGCCCGGAGGTGTCGCCCGAGTCGGCGCCGCCGGGGGTCGCTTCGCCGGCGTGCTGTTCGGGGGTGTAGCGATAGAGGGTGTTGGAGGTCGGTTCGTACAGCGACACGGTGTGCCCGTCGTAGAGGATCTCCGTGTCGCCCTTCTCCGACTGCAACTCCAGGCGCGCGCGGCCGTCCTTGGAGATCCACAGCCGCCCGGAGGCGCCGGTCACGAGCGGGCTCGACGCCAGCCCGCCGCCACCACCGCCACCGCTGGCGCCGCCGCCGGCCTGGGTGAGGTTGGCGCCTTCCAGCAGCTGGTTGGTCAGCTGGATGCGCGCGCTCACTCCCGGCACCGCGGGCGCGGTGAGCGCCCCGTGCACCGCCTCGGCGAGCGGCTTGGGCGGCGGAGTGGGGCCGGCGCCCACCGCCAGCGCCAGCTTGGTGGTGCCGATGCCGATCGCCACCAGCAGCGCGATCAGCGCGAGCAGGCGAGACAGGGGGAGGCGGCGCAGGGTGTAACTCATGAGGTCCGTGGCAGGGGCCGGGCCTTGCCTGCATCCAAGGCTAGCGCGTCGGCTCAGGCACACCTAAAGGAACCGGCCGCAAACCTTTCATATATGGTGGCGCCGCGATGATCCTGGCGTTCGTCATCTTCTGGGCGCTGCTCGGCGTGGGGGTGTTCTTCGTGGCCGTGCGCGGCGGCCCCCGTGGCGCGCGCCAGGCGCTGCACACCGAGTCAAAGCTCAGCCAGCGCGCGGTCACCACCGGGGTGGTGGTGGCCTTCGCCTTCGGCCTGGTGGTGCCGGCGCTCGTGATGGCCTTCAACGGCGCCCACAAGGCGAGCGTGGCGGTGGGGGGGCTGAAACTGGACGCCGCGCAGCAGCACGGGCGCGAACTGTTTGCGCGCTCCTGCGTGACCTGCCACACGCTGGCCGCGGTCAAGTCGGTGGGCCGCACCGG
>WQXW01000167.1 GCA_009781575.1 Solirubrobacterales bacterium | reverse complement strand
GCTGGGGATCACGCCCAAGATCGCCGACGAGCTGCTGGAGGGCGGTGTGGACGCGATCACGCTGGGCAACCACGCCTACCACCACCGCGAGATCTATCCCTACCTCGACTCGCAGCCGCGCATCGTGCGCCCGGCCAACTTCCTGCGCTCGCAGCCGGGCCACGGCGCCTGCGTGGTGCGGGGGGAGGCCGGCGGCACGCTGGGCGTGATCAACCTGTCGGGCAACCTCTTCCTGCGGGCGGGCCGCTCGGCGTTCACCGAGATCGAGGTGGCGCTGGGCGAGGTGGCCCAGGCGGACCACGTGCTGGTGGACATGCACGCCGAGGCGACCAGCGAGAAGGTGGCGCTGGGCTGGCACCTCGACGGGCGGGTGACCGCGGTGCTGGGCACGCACACTCACGTGCCCACCGCCGACGCGCGCGTGCTGCCGGGCGGGACCGCGTACATCACCGACGTGGGCATGACCGGCCCGCGGGGCGGTGTGATCGGAGTGCGCCGCGAGCAGGCGATCGAGGCGCTGCTCACGCAGATGCCGGTGCGCTTCGAGACCTCCAAGGAGGATCCGTGGCTGAACGCGGTGATCGTCAGCTGCTCCGCGCCACGGCGCGCCGACGGGATCGAGCAGGTGCTGATGCCGCGGCCGGCCCCCACCACACGGGCCGGCGGGGACGGCCGAGCGCGCTGACGGGCTCGCGGCGCAGGAGCGTGTGGGTGGGAATCTGGGGCGCGGCCCGGCGAACACGCCTGTCAGAGGCGCCGTTGGTGGATTTGTTTTGAGGATTCGTTCCGCACGGAACCAATCCAAAAAACAAAACACGCAACGGACGCTCGCCCGGCGGCACAGGGGCATAACACCCCACGCTGTGCGGTCAGAGGGCGGGGCGCCGATCTCCTCGGCCGGGACCGCCGGCCACACCGAGCGACCGCGCGCGCGGGATCGCCCCGGAAGCGGAGCGCGACACGGCCACACGCTCGGACGCCGGTTGCGCCCACGCGTCCCCCACCAACGCGACGAGCACGAGTGGGAAGAACCAGGGGATGTAGAGGTAGAACCAGTGTTCCATCGCGAGTTGCACCGCGATCAGCACCGCCGCGCACGCCGCCGCGAGGCCGATCACGTCGTCGCGGCGGCGCACCAGCGCCAGGCCGATCGCCAGCGCCGCCGCCAGCGCCTCGGCCGCTGTCCTCGCGGCGTGCCACCCGTAGAGGCCCCAGACGGAGAACGGCGATTCGCGGTTGGCCTGGTAGGTCACCGTGCGCCGCCAGATTTCGGCGATCGAGTTGTGGGCGAGAGCCGGGATCGACGCGACCACGGCCGTCAGCGCGAGCGCGGCGAGAAAGAGCGCCACGCTTCGCCGGCGCCCGCGCGGCGGGAGCTCGCGCAGCCGATGAGTGGCCAGCAGTGGCGCCAGCGCGAACGGCGCCAGCTTGGTCAGGCCGGCGAGTGCGGCGAACGCGCCGCGCGCCGCCGGGCGGGCGGCCACCAGCAGGGTGGCCACCAGCAGCGCGGCCACCAGCGTGTCGTTTGAGTTGCTCTCCATCGCGAACAGCGTGAAGGGGTAGGCGGCCCACGCGTACACGAGCGCGATGCCGAGCGTGGGTCCCCGCACGCGGCGCCCCAGCAGGTAGAGCAGGGCCATCGCCAGCAGGTCGAACGCGATCGCCGCGCCGTGTGCCGCCGGCAGGCTGTCCCAGTGGCCGCTGAACCCGAGCGCCGCCACGAACGGCACGTACGCCTCGTAGTTGACCGGCCCATAGGTGTCGCCGTGTTCGTCTTCCCGCGGGAAGGAGCCGTACAGCGGCCGCCCGTCGACGATCCGCTGCGCGCCGATCACGCCCGAGTAGCCCACGTCGATCACGTTGGAGTCGCTCACGTTGAGCGCGATGCGAAAGGCCACCAGGAAGAGCACGCCGATCGTGAGCCACGGGCGCGGAACCGCCAGGCGCACCGGCCGCCCCCGCGCGGGGCGATCCCGCCGCAGCGGGCGCGCGATGTGGAGCGCCCGCCCCAGCAGGTAGAGCAGTGGCGGGTATGCCAGCGGCACCGACTGGTAGATCCGCCCGTGGTTGAAGAACGCCAGCGAGATCGACGGCGCCAGCAGGGCCAGCAGGTCGAGGTTGCGCAGCGAGAGGGGCCGGCGCCAGCCGGCGAACGGCACCACGAACAGCAGGCACAGCGGCAGCCACACCCACAGCGCGTCCACGTGGCGACCGAACGCGCCCGGGTAGCCGCGCGCCATCCGCCATGCCACCTGAAAGCCGGTCCACGCTTCCTCCACCCGCCCCGATCGATCGTCGACGATCGCCTGCGCGATTTCGGTGCCCTTGGCCGAGATGTAGCTGACCTGCCAGCGCCCGGGCCCGGCGAGGTACACCGCGCCGTACGAGCCGCGATGCGCCGCGCGCACCCGCCGGAGCGAGCGCACGCGATCGGCGATCGCGAGCACCTGCGCCGATGAGAGCCGCCGCCCCGCGCGCACCGCGGTGGAGATCCCCACCGGCACCGGTTCTTCGCTCCCTTCCGCACGCGCCTGCGCCCCCGAGACAGGCGCCACGGTGGTGGCCACGGAGGTGGGCGCCACGGTGGTGGGCGCCACGCGGGTGGTCGCCGCGGTGGTGGGCGCCACGCGGGTGGTCGCGCTGGTTCGTTCGGCGGTGGGCGCGGTTGCGGTCGCGGTGGTTCGTTCGGCGGTGGGCGCGGCTGTGGGCGCGGTGGTTCGTTCGGCGGTGGGCGCGGCCGTGGGCGCGGTGGTTTCGGTCAGGCGGCGCAGGGCGGGCGGGGTCAGGTCGGCGGCGTGCGCGGCGGCGGCGCTCCCCGCCACCCCCAGCGCGGCGGAGACGCAGAGGGCTAGGGCCGCCCGACGTCCCATCCCAGCTGGAAGTGGGCGGCGATCAGCGCCGCCACGTCCGAGATCGCCCAGTGCGGCGCCGTGCGCTTGCCGCCATCGCCGGGCGTGGCGCCGTCGAGCCCGTACAGGATGAGCGCGCCCAGCGAGTCCTCCGCGCGCAGCGAGCCGTGGCTGCCGCCGCCCACGTGCGCCTGGCCGCCCCAATCGACGAACTCGCGCTCGGGCGCCGCTGAGAGCAGCACATCGCCGGAGGTGGGGCAGGTGAGCGCGGCCCAGCTGCGCGCCAGCGCGTCGGGGTGGGTGGCTGACTCGACCCTCCCCTCGCGCACGCGCGCGCCGATCGGCTCGAGCGCGCCGTCCACGCTCCAACTGGAGCCCCGCGCGTCGAGCAGCTCGCCGCCGGGTGCGAACCGCAGCTCGCCGGAGGCGCCGGCGATCGCGCCTTCGCGCACCGCGCCGTGCGCGTCGCGCTCCAGCCACATGGCCAGCTCGATGCGGTCGTCCTCGAGCGCGCGCCGCACGAGCGCGGGGCGCAGCCCGTCGCGATCCTCGTGAGCCAGCACGTACACCATCGCGGCGCGCTGCGAGGGGCACACGGCGATGCGCGGCGCGGTCGAGCTCCGTGGCGCGGTCGAGCTCCGCGGCGTGGCGGCGCCCCGTGACGTGGCGGAGCCCCGCAGCGAGCCGGAGGGGGGGAGCACGCCAAACTCCGCCAGGCTCCGCGCGAGGTCGATCGCCTCGCGCACCGGCGCCTGCGCGTGGTCGGCCATCACCACCACCGCGTGCTGCTCGAGGAAGGGGTCCAGCCCGCCGGCGGCGTCCATCACGCGCCGCAGCTGCGCGTCGGCCTGCGCGATCGACTGCTCCTGGGCCTCCACGCCGTACTTGTGGGAGTGCCAGTCGTTGTCGGGCAGCGACAGCAGCAGGAAGTCGAAGAGGTCGTGCTCCACGAGGTACACGCTCACACAGCCGGAGTGGCGGTCGCGCACGCCCGGCATGCCCAGGTTCGAGCGGCAGGGGGTGCGGCGGCTGGCGAAGACGTCGGCGTAGAAGAGCTCGCGCGGGCCCATCACGGAGTGGCGCATCAACGCAGCCGCGATGCGCGTGAGTGCGGTGTCGCGCTGGGGCTCGTGTTGGTGGCGCCCGCGATACATCAGGTACGTGGTGCCGGCGGTGCGCACCTGGGCATCGTCGAGGCGCTCGAAGATCGTGAGCGGCTCGCTCGCCAGATGCGCGCGGTTCATGTTGTACACCGTGTCGGTCAGCTGGCGCGCGATGCCAAACCGCTGCGCCGCGCGGAAGCTGGAGCCGTACTCCACATAGCGCTCCTCCTCGCGGTGGTACCAGTTCATGCCGGGGATGTGGTGGCGATCCTGGCGCGCGCCCGTCACGATCGACGCGGCGCACACGGGGGTCACCGAGGGGAAGGCCGCCACGCAGTCGTTCACGTATACGCCGCGCGCCATGAGCGCGGCCAGCGTGGGCGCGCCGCCCGCGGCCACGGTGCGCTCCAGCATCGCGGGATCGAGCGCGTCGATCACGCACAGCACCAGCTTGGGCGGCCCGGCCACTACCGTCCGAGCGTTCGCAGGCCCGCGTACTTGCGCCTGGCACGCGCGCGGGTGGCGAGGGCCATCCAGAGGAACAGCGCGACCGCCACGTATCCCAGCGGGTGGAGCAACGACACCAGCGCCGCGATCACGAGCGCGCCGGCGTCGAGGTAGAGCGTCAACGCTTCGCGCGCGTTGCGGTCGGCCAGGCGCGCGCGGGCGCGCGTGAAGATCGGGCGCGCCACCGCCTGCCCGAGCGCCACCGCCAACGCGCCCCCGATCAGACCCGCCCATGCCGCCTCGCCGTGCTCGGCCAGCGTGCCGGCGAACAGCACCGCGCCCACGCCCACCCCCAGGCCCGCCAGCGCCGCCGCCAGGGGTCCGGCGTCGAAGCGCTCGGAGCCGACGCGCAGTTGCAGGATCCAGGTCACCACCAGCGCCACGGCCACCGCCGCCAGCCACCACCCCGACTGCAGGAAGGAGTAGCCGCCGTGCGAGAAGCCCACCCCGAGCGCGTTGGCCGATCCCAGCACGCCCGCCAGCAGCGCCGGCAGGAACGGGCGCAGGCCGGCCGCGAGCGCCAGGCCCACGCCGAGGCCGATGTAAAAGACAGGCGAGTTCACAGGTGAGGATCGGTGGTGCGCTACGGTGCGAGGCCATG
>WQXW01000166.1 GCA_009781575.1 Solirubrobacterales bacterium | reverse complement strand
GGCGCGCGCGCTGGCGCCCCGCGGGCCGGTGGTGCTGATGTGTTACTCAAACCTCGTGCTCGCCGCCGGCGCGCGGGCGTTCGCCGGGCGGCTGGCCGGGGCCGGTGCGTGTGGGCTGATCGTGCCGGACCTGCCACTGGAGGAGGCCGACGAGGTGGGGAGCGCCTGCGAGGAGCGCGGGCTCGCGCTGGTGCCGCTGGTCGCGCCCACCACCCCGCCGGAGCGGCTGGCGCGGATTGGGGAGCGCGCGCGGGGCTTTCTGTACACGGTGTCCGTGGTGGGCACCACCGGCGAGCGCCACTCGCTGGCCGAGCGCTTCGCGGAGGTGGTGGCGCGCGCGAAGGCGGCCACCGAGGTGCCGGTGGCGCTGGGCTTCGGGATCGCCACGCCCGCGCACGCGCGCCAGGCCGCCGACGCGGGCGCGGACGGCGTGATCGTGGGCACGCGCCTGGTGCGCGCCGCCGCGGAGGCCGCCGCGGAGGCCGCCTCCGATCCGGCGCGCGCGGTGGGCGAGCTGGTCGGCGAACTCGCCACGGCGCTCTCCAACGACAGGTAGGATTGCGCGATGGGACTGGTCCTGACCGTGACCGCCGGCCTTGCGATCTGGATCGTGCTGTGGGCGATCGGCGCCAAGGGCTTCGACGCGTTCATGCTCGCCACGGTGATCATCCTGGCGGGCGCCACGGTCAAGATCCTCACGCGCTACCTGCCGGGGCGCCGCGGCGGCCGGTAGCGCGGTGCGCGCGGGCTGGCTCTGCCTCGCCGCTGCCGCCGCGCTGACGCCGCTCGTGAGCGGATGCGGCGGGGTCAGCGCCCCCGCCGCGGCCGGCGTGGGCGACGAGCTCACCGTCTACACGAGCCTGCCGCTCCACGGATCCGGGGCGCCCGTGGCGCGGCAGGTGCTGGGCGGCGAGAAGGTGGCGCTGGCCGATGCCGGCGGGCGCGCGGGCCGCTTCAGGATCAACATCTTCGCGCTGGACGACTCCTCCCCCAAGAGCGGTCAGTGGGACCCCGGGGCGACCGCCTCCAACGCCACCACCGCGGCGCAGGAAAACACGACGATCGCCTACATCGGCGACCTCGACTCGGGCGCCACCGCGGTGTCGCTGCCGCTGATCAACGCCGCCGGCATCCTCCAGGTCAGCCCCGTGAGCCCCTACGTGGGGCTCACCTCCTCGACCGACGCCGGCGAAGACGAGCCGGACCGTTTCTACATGACCGGCACACGCAACTTCGTGCGCCTGGCGCCGGGGGACCTCGTGGAGGCGGCCGCGCAGGTGCGCCTCCTGCGCCTGCTGCACGTCAGGCGCGTGTACGTGGCCAACGACCTCGACCCGTTCAACGTGCCGCTCGCCGAGCTGGTCGCCGGCGCCGCGCATCGCGCCGGCATCGAAGTGATCGCCGACGACGGGGTCGACACCACCACAGCCACCACCTTCACCGGTGAGGTCGAAAAAATCGCCTCCAGCGGCGCGCAGGCGCTCTTCTACAGCGGCGCCGCCGGACCGGGCGCGACGGCGTTCCTGCAGGAGCTCCACAGCGCCGATCCCTCGCTGCTGATCAGTGGCTCCAGCACGATGGACGGCGCCACGCTGGCCTCCGAACTGGGCGCGCAGGGCGGCACCGTGTACCGCACCACCCCGACGCTCGCGCCCGCGATGTACCCGCCCGCCGCCGCGCGGGTGCTCCAGGAGTTCGAGCGGCGATTCCGGGAACCGTCCAGCCCGTATGTGCTGTACGGCTACGAGGCGATGAGCGCGGTGCTCGCCGCGGTCCGCGCCGCCGGCCCCCGGGGGAACAACCGCGACGCGGTGATCCGCCACCTCTTCGCGCTGCGCGACCGCGAATCGGTGCTGGGCCGCTACTCGGTGCAGCCCAACGGCGAAACGACCCTGTCCCGCTACGGCATCCAGCGGCTCGAACACGGGCGCCTGCGCTTCTGGCGCGCGGTCGATATACCGCCCTCGCAGCTGCCCTAGACCTTCAAAAAGAGGATTCGTTCCGCGCGGAACCAATCCACAAAACAAAACACACAACGGCCGCAGCGCCAGCTCCTCGGCGAGCCCGGCGATCAGCGCAGCACGGCTTCGAGCGCCTCGCGCAGCTCGGGGTGGCGGTGGCGGAATCCCAGCACGAGCGCCTTCGCCGGCAGCACGCGCTGACCGGCGGTGACCACTTCGGCCATCTCGCCGTACCGCATGCGCAGCGGCAACGCCGGCAGGGGCGCCAGCGCGGGGCGGTGCAACACGCTCCCCAAGGTCCTGGAGAAGTGGCGATTGGTCACCGGCGCCGGCGCGGTCCCGTTCACCGGCCCCCACCAGCGCTCGTCCTCGAGCGCCGCCAGCACCATCCCCACGAGGTCCTCCGGGTGTACCCAGGAGATGTACTGGCCGCCTCCCGCGATCGGGCCGCCCACGCCCAGGCGGAAGGCGGGGAGCATCTTCGCCAACGCGCCCCCGCGGCGGTCCAGCACCACGCCCGTGCGCAGCAGCACGAGGCGGGTGGGCAGCTCCGCCGCCGCCTCCTGCGCCTGCCGCTCCCAGGCCACGCACGTCTGCGCCAGAAAGCCGACCCCCGCCGGCGACTCCTCATCGAGCGGCTCCTCGCCGTGACGGCCGTAGTAGCCGATCGCCGAGCCGCAGATCAGCACGCGCGGCGCGACGCGCGCGGCGCGCATGCCCTCCACGAGGTGGCGCGTGCCGTGCACGCGGCTCTCCCGGATCGCGCGCTTGGCGCGCTCGCTCCAGCGCTGGGCGATCGGCTCCCCGGCGAGGTGCACCACCGCGTCGCGGTTGGTGAGCGCCCCCGCCGGCGCCGGTTCGCCCCCGGGATTCCACGCCACCGCCGCCACGCCCAGCTGGCTCCGCGCGCGCTCGGGATCGCGCGACAGCGCGGTCACCTCGGCCTCGCGGCGCCGCAGCGCGTCCACCAGCGCCGAGCCCACCAGCCCGGTCGCGCCCGTCACGGTCACGCGCAAGGCGGCGCTCCTTCGCTCCTTTGGCTCCTCAGGCCCCTCAACCGCCCGCGCGCAACGGCGTGCCGCGCGCCTCGCCGTCGCCGTGCGCGCCGTCGCCACGCGAGCCGTCGCCACGCGCGCCGTCGCCACGCGGGCCGTCGCGGTGCGCGTGCTCCTCGCGGTGGGGGAGCGAGGGGTGGTTCGGCGAGGCGGTGTCGCCCTGGGCGAAGCCCACCTGCAGGCCGGCGAGCGCGAGGCCGCTGGCGCGCGCCTGCTCGGCCACCGCGGCCGCCACCGCGGGCGCGACCTCGCGGTTGAACACCGACGGGATGATGTAGTCCTCGCGCAGCTCGCGCTCCTCCACGATTCCCGAGATCGCGCGCGCGGCGGCCATCTTCATCTCCTCGGTGATCGCCGGCGCGCGCACGTCCAGCGCGCCGCGGAAGATGCCGGGGAAGCAGAGCACGTTGTTGATCTGGTTGGGGTAGTCCGAGCGGCCGGTGGCCATGATGCGCACGTACGGCGCGGCCTCCTCGGGGTCGACCTCCGGGTTGGGATTGGCCATCGCGAAGACCATCGCGTCCTCTTTCATGGCGCCCAGCGCCGCGGCGGGCAGCGCGTGCGCGCCGGAGAGCCCGATCAGGAGGTCCGCGCCCTCGAGCAGCTCCGCCGGCGTGCCGGTGCGGCGCGCGTGGTTGGTGATCTCCGCGAACCACCGCTTGCTGGGCGGCATCGAGCCGTCGAGGTAGTCCGCGCGCGCCACGTGCATCGCGCCGCGCGAGTCGGCGCCGACGATGTTCCGCACCCCCGCCTCCAGCAGGATCCTGGTCACCGCGATCCCCGCCGCGCCGAGCCCGACGATCAGCACCTGCAGCTCATCCAGCGCGCGCCCGGTGAGCTTGGCCGCGTTGAGCAGCGCCGCCATCACCACCACCGCGGTGCCGTGCTGGTCGTCGTGGAACACCGGGATCTCGAGCTCCCGCTCGAGTCGCTCCTCGATCTCGAAGCAGCGCGGCGCGGAGATGTCCTCGAGGTTGATCCCCCCGAAGGTGGGTGCGATCGCCTCGATCGCGCGCACGATCTCGTCGGTGTCCTTGGTGTCGAGGCAGATCGGGAAGGCATCCACGCCGGCGAACTCCTTGAAGAGGCAGCACTTGCCCTCCATCACCGGCATCGCCGCCGCGGGGCCGATGTCGCCGAGCCCCAGCACCGCGGTGCCGTCGGAGACCACCGCCACCGTGTTGCGCTTGATCGTGTACTGGAACGCCTTCTCCGGCTCTCCCGCGATCGCCAGGCACACCCGCGCGACGCCCGGGGTGTAGACCATCGAGAGGTCGTCGCGTGTCTCGAGCGGGTGCCTGTTGTGCTGCTCGATCTTGCCCCCGAGGTGCAACTGGAAGGTGCGGTCGGTGGTGTCGATCACCTCCACGCCCCCCACTGCGCCGATCGCCGCGAGGATCTCCTCCCAGTGGGCCTGGCCGGCGGCGTCCACCACGATGTCGCGCAACGTGTGCCCGGCGCCGGCCTCCACCAGGTCGACCGCGCCCACCACGCCCCCGGCCTCGCCGATCGCGCCGGTGAGCCGCGCCAGCAAGCCCTGATCGTCGTCGAGCTTGACGCGGATGGTCAACCTGTACTGGGCGCTGGGGGTGGTGCTCACGGAGTTCATTCCTGCCGGGGGGCGGCGTTGATGTTATTGCCCCGCCGCCCCGCCGGCGAGGGTGCGCCGGGTTGCCGATTTGCTCGCCTCGCCTGCGGGAGCGGCGCGCAAGCGCAAGCGGTCCCGGTCGAGCTCCGGCCGTTGCGTTTTTTGTTTTTAGGATTGGTTCCGCGCGGAACGAATCTTCTTTTTGAATCCCCCAACGGCGCCTCCGACAGGAGTGTTCGAGGGCGCGCGCCGGCGCAAGGCTTCACGGGAAGCGCGGCCACCCGTCGGGTCGGACGTGGTACCCCCTCGCCGAGAGAACCGCTTCAGCGAGCGGAATCCTTGGTCCTCCATGAGAGCTGCGCCCAAAAACAAACCCCGATGCTCCGCTCGCGCTCGCGCGCCGGCGACCGCGCCCCGTAGAGTGCGCTCGATGCCGCCCCGGACGAGAAGCGCGAGCGCGCCCGGCCGCCCGCGCGCCGCGCGCGATGCCGC
>WQXW01000165.1 GCA_009781575.1 Solirubrobacterales bacterium | reverse complement strand
GTGAGGAGGGGGTCCAACGGCACCGGGGTGTTGCCGCCGCGCAACGCGGGCGCGGCGGGGCCAAGAAACCTGAGTTCCACCTCGCGGGGCCCCTCTCCGCGGGGGGGGGGTGTTGGTCGCTGGGGCCGCACATCATAAGCGCGCCCCCCCGGTGGGCCGGGGCGGCTCCAGCGGGTTGCCGATCGAGCAGCGTCCGTTGCGTTCTTTGTTTTTAGGATTGGTTCCGCGCGGAACCAATCCTCTTTTCGAATCCCCCAACGGCGCCTCCGACAGGTGTGTTCGACCCCTCCGCACCAGATTCCCGCAAAATGCGCATTTTCATCGCGCCCGGGCGCCCGCCTGTGCGGGCCGGGCGACGCGGGCAGCGGGTGCCTACAGCTCGGAGGCCTGGGCCATGCGCGCCAGGCCCACGCCGACCACGAGGCCCATCACCCCTCCGATCACGCCCGCCAGCCAGCTGGTGTTGGACACCGCGAACGGGCTCACCAGGAGCACCGCCGCGATCGCGCCGGTGCCCAGTAGATCGCCGTCGTACCACTCGCCGCTGCGCGCGCACATCAGATCGGCGGCGGCCCACGCGCCGAGCAGTGCCAGCGCGGCGGCGTTGGCGCCGCTCACGATTGCGTACGGGTAGATCGCCTCCGCGGCGAGCCCCGCGGCCGCGCCGGAGGCCACGAAGAGCGCCAGCACCGGCAGCGGGCCGTGGCGGCGCTCCAGCAGCCAGCCGAAGAGGCCCACCGAGGCCAGCGTGACGAACGCGAAGGGTGCGCTCATGGAGATGAACTGGAAGGTCAGAAGCCGCCACCATTCGCCGTGGAGTGGCCCCAGGATCATCCATTTGCCGCCCTCCACGAAGTCCTGGTGGCCCACCAGCCACACGCCGCCGATGAAGCCGCCGCGCATCGCCACCCACACGCCGGCGCCGGCGGCCACCAGCGCGAGCGTGGTCCACGGGGTGCCGTACGACGCTCCCAAGAGGCTCGAGGAGCCGGGCAGGTGCGCACGGCGCAACAGCGCCGCCGTGCGCGGGCCGCGCGTGCGCACCTTGCGCGGGCCGCGCTCGCGCGGGAGCTTCGGCGCGCGGCGGCGCAGCCGGTGGCCGCAGTAGGGGCACTCGGTGATGTACGGGCTGACCTCCGACCCGCACTGCTTGCACACCACGAACAAGTCGGCGCCCGACGACATCGTGTGGCCATTCTAGGCCCGCCCGCCGGCACCGGCGACGGGCGCCAGCGGGTAGAGTCCATGGAGCCGCCGGGCAGCGGGAGCGCCCACGGAGCGCAGGAGCGGGCAGACCAGCGGGCGACCGCGGAGGAAACACATCGATGCAACTCGGCTACGACCAGAAGCTCTACATCCTCGCCTTCGACCACCGCGGCTCCTTCCAGAAGAAGTTCTTCGGGATCGACCGCGAGCCCGATCCCGAGCAGACGGCGATGATCGCCGACGCCAAGCACCTGATCTTCGAGGGCATGTTGCAGGCGGTGGCCGCCGGCGCCGATCCGTCGATCACCGGCGTGCTGGTGGACGAGCAGTTCGGCAGCACCATCCCCGAGGAGGCCCGCGCGCGCGGCCTGAAGCTGGCGATGCCGGCCGAGCGCAGCGGTCAGCCGTACTTCGACTTCCAATACGGCGATGAGTTCGGCGCCCACATCGAGCGCTGCGACCCCGACTTCACCAAGGTGCTGGTCCGTTACAACCCCGACGGCGAGCTCGAGGCCAACCGCGACCAGCTGGCGAAGCTCAGGCGTCTCTCCGACTGGCTGCACGAGCGCGAGCGCCGATTTCTCTTCGAGCTCTTGGTGCCCGCCGAGGCGCTCCAGCTGCAGTCGGTGGGCGGCGATGTGGAGCGCTACGACTCCGAGCTGCGCCCGGAGCTCATGCGCCGCGCGATCGCCGAGATCCAGGACGGCGGCATCGAGGTCGACGTGTGGAAGATCGAGGGCGTGGACGAGCGCGCCGACTGCGAGATGCTGGTCGCGCAGGCGCGCTCCGGCGGGCGCGACGGTGTGGCCTGCGTGGTGCTGGGCCGCGGCGCCGACGACACCAAGGTCGACCACTGGCTGGCGCAGGCCGCGCCGGTGGAGGGGTTCGCCGGCTTTGCGATCGGCCGCTCGATCTGGTGGAGCCCCCTGAAGTCCTACGTGGACGGCAAGATCGAACGGATCGCCGGCGCGCGGCGCATCGCCGAGAACTTCCTGCGGTTCGTGAAGGTGTACGAGCGCGCCGAGGGCCGCGCGCCCGTCGCCTAGTCCACCCCCCAGTCCACCTGGTCCACCCAGTCCACCGACGAGTCGGCTCGCGGGCCGCTCATGAGCCGCTGAGGAGCACACGCGATGGCGCTGAAGATGAGACAGAGCCGCTCCGAGCTCGAGCGGGCGTTCGCGCAGGAGATCTCGTTGGAGCGCCGGCGCCGTCACTCGCTGCTGCGCAGCGCCGAGAAGCGCACGCGCAAGCGCCAGGTGGAGCGCGATCGCAAGTTGGGGTCGATCCGCTTCGCGCTCCTGGTCGCCGCGCTCATCGCCACCGCCGCGATCGTCACCGTGGTGATGTTCCGCACGCTCTATCTGCTGCTGGGCTGACGGCCTCCGACTAAAGCTCGCCGGACTCGCGCACCGCGTCGTCGAGGTCGGCGTCCGCCTCCCGCCGCGGCTTGCCCGGATCGCGCGTCGGCTCACCGTCTCGCGCATGGATCTCGACGTAGATCTCCGTGCGGAAGACCGGGATCTCTGTGGGCGCCTGGATCCCCAGGCGCACCTTCTCACCCACGATCGACAGGACCGAGACCTCGATCTGGTCGCCAATCATGATGCTCTGATTGGGCTTCCGTGTCAGAACCAGCATGCTGACCATCCCTTCCAACGGGTGGGCCGGTTTGCGGAGCGCGAGGTTCCCCCCCTCTGCTCCCCCCGAGGCAAGGATAGACACCACACGGGAAGAAAGCGAGCGCCTGGCGGACGATGCGCTAGTCTCCCGAACCTTCCATGGCCCGCAAGTCCCTGCGTCCTCAGCTCAATCAGATCCGCGCGTGGGTCCGGCAGGGTCGCACCGACGCGTGGGTGGCCCATCAGCTGGAGGTCACGGTGCAGGACATCGCGGAGTTCAAGCGCCAGAACGAGCTGGCGGGGGAGGATGAGCTGCCCGAGGGCTCGGGCGGCGCCGGCGAGTACCCGGAGGAGATCGACCTGCGCGCCGAGGACGACGCGTTGATCGCCGCCGAGCTGGAGGCCGCCGCGCTGGAAGCGGCCACCGTGGAGGCCGAGGAAGAGGACGGCGAGGGCCGGGGGGGCGCGGAGGAGGAGGAGGAGAGCGAGGCGGGCAGAGCCAGGACCGCCCGCCCCCGGCGCCGCGGCCGCCGGGGCGGCCGCGCCCGCCGCTCCGCGCCCGACACGCGGCCGCTGGAAGGCACGTTCGACCACGGCGAAGAGGGCTACGGCCTCTGGCTCGATCCCGCGATCCAGGACAACCCGATCTACGCCGAGCACTGGGCGGGCCACCGGCCGATCGAGGTCAGCGTGGAGGAGGACCAGATCGTGATCCGCCGGGCCCACGACGACGGCTAGGACGGGCGGGGCCGCCAGCCGGGGCCGCCAGCCGGGGCCGGGCGAGGCCGCCAGCCGGGGCCGGGCGGGGCCGTCAGCTGGGCCGTCCGCCGAGCCGTCCCCCGGCGTAGTCGGCGGCCTCGCGCAGGTAACGCCGGAACGCGGCGTCGGCCACGATGCCCTCCTCCCAAGCCCACGGCTCCTCGGGCGCCATCTCCATCGCCACGCGCTGGCACCAGGCGGTGCCGCGGCTGTAGAGCTCGACCAGCTCGCCGCTCGTGAACCGCCCCCCGAGGCGCCGGCGCAGCTCCACGACCAGCCGCTCGGTCACGCGCTCCAGCAGCTGCCTGCGCTCGGCGGGCGCCTGTGCGAGGCGCCGCTCGCCCTGTTGCCATTGAAAGTAGACGTGCTCGGCCTCCTCCACCGGCGCCAGGCTAGCTGCTGGCTCAGTTGCCCGGCAGCCCGCTGACCACGAACTGCAACTCGCCGGGATGTGCCATCCCGAGGCGGCGCGCCTGCGCTTCCACCGCGCTCCGTCCGGCGAGCGCCGCGTGCTGCGCGCTCAGTTCGCGGTTTTCGCGCTCGAGCGCCCCCACCTGGGCGCTGTCCGCGTGAGCCTGGCGCCAGGCGCGAAAGACCGAGATCCCCCCGCTGATGTACAGGTAGAGGAGCACGCACAGCACCCCGCCCAGCGCCACACGCGAGAGGCGATCCCAGCGAATCTGCGCTCCGGTGCCCGCGCCCCGCGCGCGCGTGGCAGAGGCAGCCCGGCTGGAGCCGCGGTAACTGACCCGCCGCGCCGGCGCCATTCCGCGGCGCCCACCGCGTGGGGGGGTGCCGCGTGGGGGGGTGCCGCGTGGGGGGGCTCCGCGTGGACGGGCGCTCCGCCGCGCGCGCGTGCCGTGGGGGGAGGCGTCCGCCATTGGTGTCTCGTTCGGGAACTTCGAGGTAGTTCCTGCCCTGCCGGCGAGGCTTCGCCGGTGTCAAATCGATCAGGTTCCTGTGCCCGCGCGGGAAGGCGCGCGACCTCGAACACACATGTCGGAGGCGCCGTTGGGGGGTTTGAAAAGAGGATTCGTTCCGCGCGGAACCAATCCAAAAAACAAAAAACGCAACGCCCGCTGCTCGACCGGCACCCGCTGGAGCGGGCCCGGAGCTGCGGCGCCTCTCCGGCGCGGCGCCCCGCGACCGGCTCAGCCGGCGAACGCGGCGCGGCCGGCGAACGCGGCGCGGCCGGGGAACTCGGCGTGCTCGCCCAGCTGCTCCTCGATGCGCAGCAGCTGGTTGTACTTGGCCACGCGCTCCGAGCGCGACGGCGCGCCGGTCTTGATCTGGCCGCAGCCGGTGGCGACGGCGAGGTCGGCGATCGTCACGTCCTCGGTCTCGCCCGAGCGGTGACTCACCACCGCGGTGTAACCGGCGTCGCGCGCCATCGCGATCGCGGCGAGCGTCTCGGTGAGCGTGCCGATCTGGTTGACCTTGATCAGGATCGAGTTGGCCACCCCCTCCTCGATGCCGCGGCGCAGGCGCTCGGTGTTGGTGACGAACAGGTCGTCGCCCACCAGTTGTAC
>WQXW01000164.1 GCA_009781575.1 Solirubrobacterales bacterium | reverse complement strand
TGAGACCCGGCCCGTGGCGGTGCTCGGCGGCAACCGCATCCCCTTCGCGCGCTCCAACAGCGCCTACGCGCGCGCGTCAAACCAGGAGATGCTCACCGCCACGCTCGACGGGCTGGTCGGGCGGTTCGGGCTGGATGGCGAGCGGGTGGGCGAGGTCGTGGCGGGCGCGGTGCTCAAGCACAGCCGCGACTTCAACCTCACGCGCGAGTGCGTGCTGGGCAGCCGCCTCGCCGCCGACACGCCCGCCTACGACATCCAGCAGGCCTGCGACACCGGCATTCAGGCCGCGGTGGCGGTGGCCAACAAGATCGCGCTCGGCCAGATCGAGTCGGGGATCGCCGGCGGCGTCGACACCACATCCGACGCGCCCATCGCGCTCAACGAGGAGCTGCGCGCGATTCTGCTCGAGCTCAACCGGCAGAAGAGCGCGCAGGCGCGCGCGAGGACGCTGTTGCGCGTGCGCCCTCAACACCTGATCCCCGCGATCCCCCGCAACGAGGAGCCGCGCACCGGGCTCTCGATGGGTGAGCACCAGGCGCTGACCACCGCCGAGTGGGGCATCACGCGCGCCGCACAGGACGAGTTGGCCGCGCGCAGCCACCAGAACCTCGCCGCCGCCTACGAGCGCGGCTTCATGGACGACCTCGTCAGCGCCCACCTGGGGCTGGAGCGCGACCAGAACCTGCGCCCCGACTCCACCGTCGAGAAGCTCGCAAAGCTGCGGCCCGTGTTCGGCGGGCCGCAGGGCACGATGACCGCCGGCAACTCCACGCCCCTCTCCGACGGCGCCGCGCTCGCGCTGCTGTCCAGCGAGGAGTGGGCCGCCCAGCACGAGCTCCCGGTGCTCGCGCGCTTCGTCGACGCCGAGACCGCGGCGGTCGATTATGTGGGCGGGCGCGAGGGGCTGCTGATGGCGCCCGCCTATGCCGTGCCCCGCCTGCTGGCGCGCCACGGCCTGGCGCTGCAGGACTTCGACCTCTACGAGATCCACGAAGCGTTCGCCTCGCAGGTGCTCACCACGCTCGCCGCGTGGCAGGATCCCGCGTTCTGCAGCCAGCGCCTCGGGCTCGAGCGGCCCCTCGGCGCGATCGACCCCGACAAGCTCAACGTCAACGGCGGCTCGCTCGCCGCCGGCCACCCGTTCGCCGCCACCGGCGGGCGCATCCTCGCCGCGCTGGCCAAGGCCCTGCACGAGCGCGGGGGAGGGCGCGGGCTGATCAGCGTCTGCGCCGCCGGCGGGCAGGGCGTGGTGGCGATCCTCGAGGCATGACGGCGATCGTGGAGGCGTGAGATGGACCGGTACACGCAGCTGATCAACACCCCCGTCGGCCGCGTGGTGGCGCGCAACACGCCGCTGCCCGCGCCGGTGCCGCTCGAGCGCCACGTGCCCGGCGAGCCGGTGCTGAGCGGGCGGGCGCTGCTCAGCGCCGCGCCCGGCGCAGATCCCGGCGCCGCCCCCGGCGCCACGCCCGGCGGCGGCGGGCGACTGGCGCGCGCGGCGGCGCGGGTGCTGGCCGAGATCCACGCCGAGGTGTCCAGCCCGCTGCGCGCGGAGGCCGCCGACGCCGGACTCGACGCCGCGCCGTGGACGCCCCAGGCGGCCGCCAACCAGCGCTACAAGGCGCTGATCTTCGACGCCACCGCGATCGCCGCGAGTGAGCAGCTGGGCGAGCTGCGCGCCTTCTTCGCGCCCACCATCCGCCAGATCGAGCTCTGTGGGCGCGTGGTGGTGCTGGGCACGCCGCCCCAGCAGTGCGCCACGCCCGCGGAGCGGATCGCGCAGCGCGCGCTGGAGGGCTTCGTGCGCTCGGTCGGCAAGGAGGTGCGCCGGGGGGCCACGGCCCAGCTCGTGTACGTCTCGCCGGGCGCCGAGGACCGGCTGGCCTCGACGCTGCGCTTTCTGCTCTCGCCCCGCTCGGCCTACGTCTCCGGGCAGGTGATCCGCGTGGGCGGCGCCGGCGAGCCGCCCGCGATCGACTGGGAGCGCCCGCTGGCGGACCAGGTCGCGCTCGTGACCGGCGCCTCGCGCGGGATCGGCGCCTCGATCGCCGCCACGCTGGCGCGCGACGGCGCGCACGTGGTCGGCGTGGACGTGCCCGCGCTGGCCGACGAGCTGCGCGCGGTGACCGACCGGGTCGGCGGCTCCTCGCTCACCGCCGACATCACCGAGCCCGACGCGCCGGCGCAGATCGCCGAGCACCTCTCCGCCGAGCACGGCGGCGTGGACGTCGTGGTCCACAACGCCGGCATCACGCGCGACAGGACGCTGGGCCGCATGGACGAGGAGCGCTTCAACAGCGTGATCGCGGTCAACCTCACCTCCATCGAGCGGATCGACGAGGCGCTCGTGGGCCGCGATCTGCTGCGCGGCGGCGGCCGGATCGTGTGCGTGTCGTCCATGAACGGCATCGCCGGCAACGCCGGCCAGACCAACTACGCGACCTCCAAGGCCGGCGTGATCGGGCTGGTCGAAGCGTACGCGCCGCTGCTGGAGCGCGCCACGATCAACGCGGTCGCGCCGGGGTTCATCGAGACCCGCATGACAGCCGCGATGCCGCTCCCGATCCGCGAAGCGGGGCGGCGCATGAGCTCGCTCGCGCAGGGCGGCCTGCCGGTGGACGTCGCCGAGACGGTCGCCTGGCTCGCCTGCCCCGCCTCCGCCGGGATCAACGGCAACGTGGTGCGCGTCTGCGGCCAGAGCCTGATCGGCGCCTGATTTGACCGCCGTGCGCACACTCCAGCGCCCGCCCAGCACGCTGGAGCTGTACGCGCGCGCGGCACTGCCCCTGGTGCCGCTCGCCCCGCGCCTGCCGTTCGTGGCCGGCGGCGGCGGCGATGTGCCCGAGCTCGAGCTGCGCCTCGAGCCCGTGCTACCCGATCGCGCGCAACTGGCCGCCTATGAGAGCGTCTGCCGCTTCTCGCCCGGCCCCACCCTGCCCCCCACCTTCCTCCACATCCTCGCCTTCCCCCTGCACATGGCGCTCATGGGCGACGGCCGCTTCCCGGTGGCCCCGGTGGGGCTCGTGCACATCGCCAACGAGATCACGGTCCGCCGGCCGCTCGGCGTGGACGAGCGCTGCGCCCTGCGCGTGCACGCCACGCCGTTGCAACCGCATCCACGCGGCCGCGCCTTCACTATCTCCAGCGAGGCGCGCGTGGGCGAGGAGCTCGTGTGGGAGGAGCGCTCCACGATGCTCCGCCGCGGCGCGGGCGCGGGCGCCGGGCGCGCGTTCGAGGGCTCCAGCGCGGGCGCGAGCGCGAGCGCGAGCGCGACGGGCGGTCAGACGGGCGGGCGAGGCGGGCGAGGCGGCGAGGCGGCGGGCCGGGCACCGGAGCCGCCGGCGCTGCCGGAGCCGCCGGCGCTGCCCGAGCTGCCGGAGCGCGCGCGGTGGCAGCTCGACGACGACCTCGGACGCCGCTATGGCGCGGTGTCGGGCGATCGCAACCCCATCCATCTCCATCCCTACACCGCGCGGCTCTTCGGCTTTCCTCGCGCGATCGCGCACGGCATGTGGACCAAGGCGGCCTGTGTGGCCGCGTTGGAGGGCGAGCTGGGGGACGCGTACACGGTGGCGGTCGAGTTCCGCCGCCCGATCCTTTTGCCCTCGCGCGTGGCGTTCGCGGCCGCGCCTCAGGACGGCGGCGGCACCATGTTCGAGGTGCGCGCCGGCGACGGCACCCCCGTGCGCGCGGTCCACCTCGAGGGGACGGTGCGGACGTGAACCTCGCCGAACGCAGCATGGGCCTGGGGCTGCGCGCGCTGGGGCGCATCGCGGGGTCGAATGCGCTCGACCGGTTGGGCGCGCGCGAGCGGGCTGAGCGGCTGCTGTACCGCGGCACGCGCGACGGCTTCCGCGCGGTGGGCGTGGCGGGCCGCGTGTTCACGCCCTCGCGCAACGGCGGGCCGGCCAAGCGTCTCGGACCCGCGCGCCCGCGCGGGGTGTTCGACCTGGAGCCCACCGACGAGCAGCGCATGTTGCGCGAGTCGCTGGAGCAGTTCGCCGCCGAGAAGCTGCGCCCGGCGGCGCCGGGCGCCGACGAGGCGTGTGCGCCGCCGCAGGAGATCCTCGCGCAGGGCGGCGAGCTGGGGCTCACGATGCTGGGCGTGCCGGAGGAGCTCGGCGGCGCGGTGGGCGAGCGCTCGAGCGTGACCGCGGTGCTCGCCGGAGAGGCGCTGGCCCACGGCGACATGGGGCTGGCGCTGGCGCTGCAGGCCCCCGCCGGCGCGGCCGCGGCGCTGGCGCTGTGGGGCGACGGCGAGCAGCAGCGGACCTATCTGCCGGCGCTCGTGGGCGAGGATGTGCCGGCGGCCGCGGCGCTGGCGCTCCAGGAGCCGCGCGCGCTGTTCGACCCACTGGCGCCCGCGACCATCGCGCGCCGCGCCGGCGGGGGGTTCGTGCTGGACGGGGTCAAGTCGCTGGTGCCGCGCGCCGAGACGGCGGAGCTGTTGCTGGTGGGCGCGCGCCTGGAGGGGCACGGGCCGGCGCTCTTCCTCGTGGAGCCGCGCCAGCAGGAGCGCGTGCTCGCGCGGCCGGCGCCCGCGATGGGCGTGCGCGCGGCCGCCACCGGCGATGTGCGCTTCGAGGGGGTCGCGCTGCCCGCGCACGCGCTGCTGGGCGACGGCGACCCGGCGATCTTCCACGACTGCGTGCGGCGCGCGCGCCTTGCGTGGTGCGCGCTCGCGCTCGGCACCGCGCGCGCGGTGCTGGACCACGTGATCCCCTACGTCAACGAGCGTGTGGCGTTCGGCGAGCCGATCAGCCACCGCCAGGCGGTGGCGTTCACGGTGTCGGACATCGCGATCGAGCTGGAGGGCATGCGCCTGGCGACGCTGCGCGCGGCCTCGCGTCTGGACATGGGCATGGACGCCACGCGCGAGATCGCGCTGGCGCGCGCGCTCTGCGCCGAGCGGGGCGCCACGATCGGCTCGCAGGGCGTGCAGCTGCTGGGCGGGCACGGCTACATCAAGGACCACCCGGTCGAGCGCTGGTACCGGGATCTGCGGGCGGTCGGCGTGTTCGAGGGGGCCCTGCTCGTATGAGCGAGCGGCGGTCGTGGATGAGCACGCGGCGGTCGTGGATGAGCACGCGGCGGTCGTGGATGAGCACGCGGCG
>WQXW01000163.1 GCA_009781575.1 Solirubrobacterales bacterium | reverse complement strand
CGCGCCCGCGCCTCTGCAGGTCTCACCCCGAGCGCCGCCTGGGTCGAGCTCAGGGCCTGCATCACGCCGTGCGGCTCCGCGCGGTGGGAGGGGGGCGGGCAGTAGGCGATTCCACGCGCGGTCGCGCCGCCGCCGGCCGCCAGCTGGCGCCCGCGGAAGCGCACCACGCCGGAGTCGGGCGCCTCGATGCCGGCGGCGATGCGCAACAGCGTGGAGCGCCCCGAGACGCGCGGGCCCCAGAGCGCGATCAGTTCGCGCTCGTGCAGCTCGAGGCAGACGTCCCGCAGGTCCTCCGCCGGCGAGCCCTGCCTGTGGCGCTTGGCGACGTGCTCGAGCGCGAGCAGGGCCACGGCTACCCGCCCGATTTGGTCTCTTTGGCCTCGACGCCCCGATGCCCCACCAGCTCGACCAGCTCACGCCGCGCGTATTCCACCCAGGAGAGCCTCGCCGCCAATGCCAGCTGCTCCTCCTGGGCGGTCAGCCTGAGCGCCACGCTCTCGCGCTCGCCCTCGGGCCCGGGTGATTCGTCGGCGTCGGCCAGGCACTCCTCTTCGTAACGGTCGATGACTTCGAGCGCCGATTGGGGCTCGAGCATCGCCAGCTGGCGCGCGAAGAGGCGCTGGCGGTGGCGTCCCTCCTCCATCTGGAGGAGCAGCGCCTCCGAATACGCGTGCACCCCCTGCTCGGTGGCGCGGAAGCGCGGCTTGGGCAGCCGGTTGCGCGCGGGGGGCTCGTCGGGGCTGGGCTCGGTCTCCTCGATCAGCTGGTGCGCGTGGAGTGTGTCGAGCAGCCGGTAGATGTACTTGGGATTGCTCAGCGCGAGCGTCTCTCCGTAGTTGCGCCGGAAGCGGTGCAGCAGCTCATAGCCGTGGCTGGGCTGTTCGATCACCAGCCCCAAGAGCGCCCAGGCGATCGGCGAGCGCATCGCCGGCACATCGCTCCACTGGGCAGGCCGCCTATCGCTCATGTCGATGAGCCTAGCTCCAGGCGGCGCCAAAGACGATAGGAACACGTCCAGAACCTTCACATTGTGTACCTATTGCAAGCCGGCGCCCCGGGGGGTCATGATCGCCGCGATGAGCGCTGGCTGGCATCGATGGATCGCGGAGCACCCGGGGCGGAGCAACTGCGAGGCGCCCGAGCGCACGGGGATATCCGGTGCCGGTTCGAGGGCATCGGGGGTGGGCGCGGTGCGCTCGTGTAATCGAGGGGCCGTCCCCTCTTCTCTGGAGGAGACAAGCTGATGATAGCCGTTCGCCGGTCGCTGCCGATTTCGCTGGGCGCGGTCGCCGCGGCGCTGCTGTGGTGTGCGCCGGGAGCCGTTGCGCTGCCCGACGGGCGGGTGTACGAAATGGTTACACCGCAGGCGAACGAAGGGGCCGAAGTCTACCAGCCATCCGAACCGGGCGGGCTTGGAAACTCTGTGGCCAATGCCGCTTACTCCAATGACCAGACGGAATTTCCATTTCAGGCAGCTGCCGATGGGGACCGTATAGCGTACGTCGCCGGGCCCACGTCCGGAGGCAGCGAAAACTCAGGTGATCTGGGCGGGAACGACTATCTGGGGATACGGTCCGCGGGGGGCGGATGGACGCAGGTGAACATCTCGCCGCTCAATCATCCGTCTGCAGTGTTCCAGGCCTTCTCGAGTGATCTCTCGACGGTCTATTTCGATGCCACCGAACCGTTGTCGCCGGTGGCGCCGGGTTTTGGTGAAACGGCTGAATTCGCGGGAAATTATGACGTTTTGTACAAGTCGGCCGCTACCAGCGGTGAATATCAGCCCTTCTTCACCACCAAGCCGCCCTACCGTTCGATGAGCAACTTTGCCACAGCCGGCCCGTTCATCAGACCAAGCTTTGGGGGCGGCACCGACGGGAACCGTGCCTACAACAACCGCATGCTGGTGTTCGCGGGCGCGTCGGCCGACTCCTCGCACCTGCTGTTCCTCGCCAACGACGTGTTGACGGGGGCTTCGGAAGGCAGGCCGGCGGCCGAAGGAGGGGCGGCCGGTAATTACGAATCGGAAAACAATCTCTACGAGTCCGTTGACGGGCAGCTGCGCCTGGTGAATGTGCTGCCCGACGGCACCACGCACGCCAACGCCACGTTCGGAGGCGGCGCACCCTTCAGCCGGGTGATCTCGGCGGACGGCTCCCGGATCTTCTGGACCGATCTGAAGACCGGTCGCATCTACGTGCGCGAGAACGGCACGACGACCGTTGAAATCAGCCCGGTGGGCACATATCAGACGGCGACGAGCGACGGGACCAAGGTGTTCTTCATCGATGGCGACCTGTATGAGTACGAGCTCGAGGGCGCCGGCACGGTTGACCTGACGCCGGGCGTCGCGGTGCGGCGCGTGGTGGGAGCCAGCGAAAACGGCGAATACATCTACTATGTGACGAGCACCGGCAAGTTCGATCTCTGGCACAACGGCACCAGCGTGGAAATCCCGGCACCCCTCGTGGGCAAGGCCGAGGTGACGCCAGACGGTCACAACGTCGTGTTCGTCGCCACAAACACAGGAGTGGTGGGTGGCCACATCGATGTGTACGACGCCGAAACCGGCCAGTTGTTCTGTGCGTCGTGTGGTCCCACCGGCGCGCAGAACGGGGCGCTGCCGGCGACCAGCCAGGAGAACGTCTACCAGACGCGGTGGATCTCCGCCAACGGCAGTCGCGTGTTCTTCGACAGCTTTGAATCACAGGTGCCGCAGGACACCAATGGTGAAGTGCTCGACGTGTACGAGTGGGAGCGGGATGGGTCGGGCAGCTGCCGGCAGAGCGCCGGCTGCGTGTATCTGCTCTCAGGCGGCGAGAGCACCGAGGAATCGTATTTTGCCGAAACCGACGAACAGGGCGACAACGTGTTCATCGTCTCGCGCGCAAAACTGGTCGAACAGGACGGCGGCGAACTGTTTGAGCTCTACGATGCGCGGGTCGATGGATCGGTGCCGCCGGCGCCGCCGCAGTGCACCGGCAGCGGATGTCAGGGGATACCGCTGGCGCCGCCGATCTTTGCCACTCCCTCCAGCGCGACGTTCGGCGGCGTCGGAAATTTCCCCGCCGTCGCGCAGACGCCGGCGCCGGTTGCCCACAAGCCGAGCAAACGGCCGGGCGCACCGAAGCATCCCAGGCGGCGGCATCGCCGCAAGCAGAAGTCCGCGCGGCGGGCCGGCACATCAGCTGGGAAATCGAGGTCGAGCGAAGGCGCGCGGGGCCGTGGGCGCTCGCATGGAAAGGGAGGGCGGTCATGAACATGCGTCTTGCAAAGGGGAGCGGGCCGACGCGCCTCGGCGACCTGGTCGCCCTGTCGGCGGCGGCGGCGCTGGCCGTCTCGCTCCTGGCGGCGACTGCGGCGCGAGCATCCTCGCCGGCGCCGGGGTGGGAAGTCACCTCGCGCTCGTATCCCACCGATCTGAAGCCGGGTGGCACTGGCATGGTCGAGGTCGAGCTGTTCAACACCGGCGCCGGTTTCTCCAGCGGCCCTGTGACCGTCACCGACACGTTGCCGGCGGGACTGGAAGCGACCAAGGCGGGCATGCTGGAAGGGTTTGGTGGGATCACCACGCCGGCGAATGTCGAAGGGTCCGAACAGAACGAAGAAGTGCATGAACGGGAGGAACAGGAAGGCAAGCACGTCGTCGGCGGCCAGGAGTTGCGTGTGTGGAGCTGCTCGGGCACCACGGTCGTGACGTGCACGACTGTTCCTGGCTTTGAAGGGGTGCTGCGTCCGATCGGGCCCGGGTTTCTCAGCCGGCTTGGGATCGACGTGCGGGTGTCGCAGAGCGCATCGGGTACGGCCCCCAACCACGTGACCGCCACGGGCGGCGGGGCGCCGGCGGCGGCGGACTCGTCGGACCCGCTGACGTTTGGGTCGGCGACGCCCGGCTTTGGGATCGTCGGTCTCCATGCGTGGTTCGCCAACGCGAACGGCACCCCCGACACGCAGGCGGGCACGCACCCTTACGAGGCGACGTTCAGCTTTGATCTGAATGCGGTCGCAAACGGCACGGCCGGCGGGAGCATACGTGACGTGCAGCTGGCGTTGCCACCGGGGGTGATCGGCGACCCGCACGCCACGCCGCAGTGCACACGCCAGCAGTTTCTTGCGGCGCTCACAGGGGGTTGTCCACCCAGCACGCAGGTCGGCATAGACTGGGGCGGTGTCGGTCCTGAAGGCGAAGGCGGGTTCGCAACGTTTGCGCCGCGGATCGGCGTCTACAATCTCGTGCCACCACCCGGAGTACCGGCGGAGTTCGGTTTCACCGCTGCCGGCGTGAATATCATAATCGAAGCGGTGGTGCGCAGCGGCGGCAACTACGGCATCACCGGCCGCGTGCACGATCTCGGCTTTGACCCCGCCTCCAACACGCTCACGTTGTGGGGGGTGCCGGCCGAAGCGGTCCACAACCCGCAACGGTGCGGTATCGGCCCTCAGGAATCCACTCACTTCTGTGGCTTTTCGGCGGGTGGGGCGGCGCTGGTGCCGCTGTTGACCATGCCCACCGCCTGTGAAGGCCCGCTGAGCATGGGCATGCATGTCGACAGCTGGAACGCCACCTCGATCGCCTCCGAGAACGCGAGCGTGGTCCTGCACAATGCGGCGGGTGCGCCGATCGGGGTCTCCGGCTGCGAACACCTGGGCTTCGGGCCGCAGCTGAGCGTGGCGCCGGACACCTCCTATGCCGACACGCCAGCCGGTCTGTCGGTGCAGGTGAGGATGCCCCAGGAAAGCCTCACCGACCCCACGGGCCTCTCGACCGCCGATATCAAGAACACCACGGTGACCCTGCCCGAAGGCGTGGCGATCAACCCCGGCCAGGCCGCCGGCCTGGCCGCCTGCGGCCCCGCCGAAGACGGCCTGAGCACGCAGGCAGAACGGGCCAGGGGCGAAGAAGACAACGGCCCCGCGCACTGCCCCAACGCCTCCAAGGTGGGCAGCGATGAAATCGAAACGCCGCTTCTGTCCAAAAACCTGAAGGGCAACGTGTACGTGCTGCAATCGGAGCCCCCGCACATAAAGCTGCTGGTGGCCGCCGAAGGCGAAGGCGTCTTCTTGAAGCTGGTCGGCACGGTCGACCTCGACGAACAGACCGGCAGGATCACGACGAGCT
>WQXW01000162.1 GCA_009781575.1 Solirubrobacterales bacterium | reverse complement strand
TTCCCGGCCGGCTCGTGCTTCCCGGCCGGCTCGTGCTTCCCGGCCGGCTCGTGCTTCCCGGCCGGCTCGTGCTTCGCGGCCGGCGTGCGTGTCGCGGCCGGCGTGTGCTTCACCCGCCGGTTGCGCCCGGCTATGGCTCCCACGCCGAGCGGGCTCTTGGCGGGGGGTGGTGGCGGTGGCGCGCTCTGTAGGCGCACGGTGCCCGCGCAGGGAGCGGCGGCTCCGCATGAGAGGGTCACGAGCGCTCTCCTGGGCAGCACCTTTGCGAGGAAGGGCGAGCTGGAGAAGCCGATCGAGGGGTGTGCGCCCGGCGAGATGGCGCCGGGCGGTCCGCTCAGCCCGGAGAGGCTCGGTTCCAGGCCTGCGTGTGTGGGCGACCCGGCGGGGAGGGTGGGGGGCGTGATGTTGGCGACCACGTCCATCAGCACGAGGTCGCCCTTGCCGTGTTCGCCACTCGCCGGCTGGCCGGGCTGGATTGCGGGCGCCTGCAGGAAGGTGATCGGCTGCACTTCGGTCTTGCGCACTTCGATCGGCTTTTCTTCCACCGGTTCCGTTTCGCTTTCGCTTTCGCTTTCCGCGTAGATCGGTTCTTCCAGTGTTTCTTTCACGCCGGTGGCCGCCGGCACGGGCACGCCGTCCTCGAGCACCGACAGCCCGATCAGATCGAGCGCGGCGGTTCCGGCGCGCAGATCGATGCTCGTCTGCACCGGCAGCTGCACCGGCACGGTCGTGGTCGAGTTCGCCGCCGGTGTGAACGGCGGGCTCTGGGCGACAACGGTGCAGCAGCCCGTGTACGCCGACGCTTCGCTTGCCAGGTCGACTTCGTCGCGCATCACCACGACCTGCATCGGCCCGGTGGTGGCGCCCACCTTCACGGTGACCTCGGTGACCGTGCCGTTGCCCACGATGAACTGGCCGCCGGTGGGACTGGCCTGCGCGACCGACGTCCACGTGCAGGAGCTCGCGTGGGTGAGCGATTCCTTGAACGGGTTGGATTCGCACCCGGCCGCGTTGGAGTCGGAGTAGGCCGCGAGGTTGGGGCCGAACGTGGTCGTGGCCGCGCGGGCGAGCGAGGGCGCCAGCGCACTGAGCGCGGCCGTGCCGAGGGCGGCCAGCGCCGTCGTCGCCAGCGCAGCGGCCACCGCGGTGATCGCCAGCGCGCCGCAGGCGGCCGGCGCACTCGGGGCCGGCGCACTCGGGGCCGGCGCACCGGGGGCCCGCCCAGCGGGGGCCCGCGCACTCGCGGCCACAGCGATCGGGGCTGGCAGGGCGCGCCGGCGCACCGGACAACCATCGCACATCGCGCGAGCCCTGCCAACCCATATGCTGGGAGGGTCGTGTCCAGCACTCTGGCTCCCAACGAACCCGCCGATCCCGAGCTGGAGCGGACCGCGTGGGAGCTCGAGCCGCTCGTGGCGGGGGAGGGCGAGGCCGGCGTGCACGCGCGCCTGGAGCGCGCCGGCGAGCGCGCGAAGGAGCTGGCCAGCCGCCACGCGGGCCGGGTGGGCGAGCTGGACGCGCCGGCGCTCGAGCAGCTGATGCGCGCGCTGGGCGAGATCTATGAGCTGGTCGGCCGCGCCGGCGCCTACGCGGCGCTGCGCTTCTCGGTGGACACCGCCGACCCGGGTTACGTAGCGCTGTTGCAGGCGGTCCAGGAGCGCGAGACCGAGATCGAGACCACGCTGCTGTTCTTCGAGCTCGAATGGGCGGCGCTCCCCGACGAGCGCGCCGAGCCGCTGCTGGAGGACGCGCGCCTGGAGTTCTGCCGTCACCACCTGCGCAAGCTGCGCCGCTATCGCGAGCATCTGTTGAGCGAACCGGAGGAGCGCATCCTCGCCGAGAAGGCGCTCACCGGCGCGAGCGCGTGGTCGCGGCTGTTCGAGGAGCACACCGCGGCGATCGAGGTCGAGCTGCCCGATCGCAGGGCGCCGCTCGACGTGGCGCTCAGCCGCCTGGCATCGCCGGAGCGCGAGGTGCGCCGTGGCGCGGCGGAGGCGATCACCACCGCGCTGGAGCCGGGGCTGCGCACGCGCGCGTTCCTGTTCAACACACTGCTCGCCGACAAGGGCATCGACGATCGCTTGCGCCGCTATCCACACTGGCTGGCGGCGCGCAACCTCTCCAACGAGGCCAGCGACGAGTCGGTGCGCGCGCTGCTCGAGGCGGTGCGCGCCCGCTATGAGACAGCGCGGCGCTGGTATCGCCTCAAGGCGCAGCTCTTGGGCGTGGAGCGGCTGGCCGACTGGGACCGCATGGCCGCGGTGGGCGAGGATGAGGCGACCTTCACCTTCGCGCAGGCGCGCGAGGTGGTGCTGGACTGCTACTCCTCCTTCTCACCCCACCTCGGGGAGCTCGCGGCGCGTTTCTTCGCGGAGCGCTGGATCGACGCGCCGGTGCGCCCCGCCAAGCGGGGCGGCGCGTTCTGCGCCTCGACCGTCCCCTCCGCGCACCCCTACGTGCTGCTCAACTTCACCTCGCGGCGGCGCGACGTGCTGACGCTGGCGCACGAGCTGGGTCACGGGCTGCACTTCGCGATGGCCGCGCGCCAGGGCATCTACCACCAGAGCACCCCGTTGACGCTCGCCGAGACCGCGTCGGTGTTCGGCGAGACGATCGTGTTCGGCAGGCTGCTCGAGCAGGACTCCGACCCACAATCGCGCCTGGGCCTGCTGGCGGAGAACATCGAGGGCGCGATCGCCACGGTGTTCCGCCAGGTCGCGATGAACCGTTTCGAGGAGCTGGCCCACACGCAGCGGCGCGAGCAGGGGGAGCTGTCGGTGGAGCGCCTCGGCGAGCTGTGGGAGCAGAGCCAGGCCGAGATGCTGGGCGACTCGGTGCAGATCACCGAGGGCTATCGCAGCTGGTGGTCCTACGTGCCCCACTTCATCGGCTCCCCGGGGTACGTGTACGCGTACGCCTACGGCCAGCTGCTGGCGCTGTCGGTGTATCAGCGCTACGAGGAGCTGGGCGAGGGGTTCGTCGATCGCTATCTCGAGCTGCTGGCGGCCGGCGGCTCGCGACCGCCGGAGGAGCTGGGCCGGATCGTGGGCGTCGATCTCGCCGATCCCGGCTTCTGGGACGCCGGCCTCGAGCTGGTGGCGCGCCGCCTGGAGGCCGCCGAACAGGCCGCGCTTGCCAGCGGGCGGCTGCCGTCCCCCTCCTCCGGGGGCTGACACCCGCCCGCCGGCAGCCCAGTGGCGCGCGGGCCAGAATGCGCGGGCGCCCGCTCCGGCGGTGCCGGTCGCGCAGCGTCCGTTTCGTGTTTTGTTTTGAGGATTCGTTCCGCGCGGAACCAATCCTCTTTTTGAATCCCCCAACGGCGCCTCGGACAGGTGTGTCCGACCTCGGGCCCAGATTCCCGCAAAATGCGCATTTTCATCGTGCCCGTGCGGGCCCGTAGACGCCGGCACCCAGGAGTTTGATCAAAATGATCGCCCGTGTGATCAATGTGATCAAAGTCGGTGGCAAGCATCAAAACTCCCCGTCCCGCCTGGGGGCCGACACGCGCGGCTGGGGGTCGACAGGTGCGGTGCGCGCCGATACCCTGCCCGCGGTGCGCGCCATCCTGATGCCGGCCTTCGCCACCGCGAGCGGCCTGCTCGTGCTGGCCGGCGTGCGCAAGCTCTCCGCGCCCGACGCGCTGGTGCCCGCGCTCCGGGCGCTGCGGGCGCCGGCCCGGCCCGTGCTGGTGCGCACGATTGCCGCCGTCGAGATCGCGCTCGGCGCGCTGGCGCTGCTGCAGCCGACGGCAACGCTCGCGGGCGCCTGCGCGGCGGTGTATGCGGCTTTCGCGCTGGCCCAACACCGCCTCGCGCGCGGGGCGGAGGGCGCCGACTCCGACCCCGGCTGCGGCTGCTTCGGCGAGCGCGCCTCCGGTGGCGGCTCCTCGCCACGCGCCGGCTCGGCGCGGCTCGCGATGGACCTGGTGGCCTGCGCGGTGTGCGCTCTGAGTGTGCTCTTCCCACCCGCCGGCGTGGTGTCGCTGCTGGGCCGCCCCCCCGCGCAGGCGCTGGCGCTCGCTGTCGGCGTGGCGGGATCGATCTACGCCGCCCACCTTTGCTTCACCGAGCTGCCCGCCGCGTGGGGCGCCTATGTCGGTGAGCCGCGCGCGCGTGGGCGAGGTGCGGCGGTGAGCGAGGCGCCGCGGTGAGCGAGCGACTGGCGCGCGGCGCGGGCGCGTTGCTCGAGCGCCGCTTCTCGCGGCGCGGCGTGCTGGGGCGGGCCGCGCTGGTGGGCAGCGCGCTGGCGGTGGCGCCGCTGCGCTACCTGCTGCGCCCGGTGAGCGCGTGGGCGGTCATCGGCCCCGGCGACTGCCGGAAAGGGCTGTGCACCGACGGCTACACCGCGTTCTGTTGCGAGATCAACGGCGGCGCCAACACCTGCCCCGCCGACACCTACGTGGCCGGTTGGTGGAAGTGCAGCGACTACCTCGGCAGCGGCCTCTGCCACGGCGACGGTCCCCGCTACTACGTCGACTGCAACCGCATGCCCGGCCGGGAATTCGCGGGGGGTTGCAAATGCGCGCTGGACAGTTGCGCGTACAGGCGTGTCGACTGCAACCGCTTCCGCTACGGGCAGTGCAACACACAGGTGATCGGCACCACCGAGGTCGCCTGCCGCGTGATCGTGTGCGAGCACCCCGCCACGGTGCCGGGCTTCAACTGCAATGCCACCGAAAAGACCGACAACACGACCTGCAAACACGACGCCAACTGCCTGAAGCCGCTGGTGAGCGAGCTGCTTCCGCAGGGGGGAGCGTGACCGCGCGATGACCGCGCTCGTGGCGTGCGAGACGGTGGTGCTGGTGCTGCTGATCGTGCTGGTGGCGGGCCTTTTGCGCAGCCACGCCGAGCTCCTGCGCCGGCTGGGCCCGCCCGAGGGCGAGGGTTCCGAGCGCGGGGAGCCGCGTGCGTGGGCGGCGGCGCCCAGCCCCCCCGCGGCGGCGGCGGCGGCGCCCAGCCCCCTCGCGGCGGCGGCGGCGGCGGCGACGACGGCGGCGACGACAACGACGACGACCCGTGCGCCGGGAGCGCGCGTGTGCGAGATCGCCGGCGTGACCCCGGGGGGTGACGCGGTGCAGTTGAGCGTGTGCAACGGCGGTCCGCCGGCGCTGCTGGCGTTCCTGGGCAGCGGCTGCGATGCGTG
>WQXW01000161.1 GCA_009781575.1 Solirubrobacterales bacterium | reverse complement strand
ACGCCGACCGGCCCCACGCCGACCGGCCCCGCCGGCGCCCCGCCCACCGGCCGGCGCGAGCCCGCCGGGCGGAGCGAGCCCGCCGGGCGGAGCGAGCCCGCCGGCGCCGAGCGGTCCGGCCTGCGCGGCGCGTCGATCGCGGGCCTCATCGCGCTGGCGGGCGCGCTGGCGACGCTCGGGTTGGCGATCGCGTACCTGGTGGACTACTCCGGACACGTCGGGCCGGGGTCGGGTGGATTGAAGGACGTGACCGACGTGGTGTGGATCGCGGAGCTGGGCATCCACTACAAGCTCGGGATCGACGGGCTCAGCGTGCTGCTGGTCGCGCTCACCGCGCTGCTGTTCGCGGTGGCGGTGCTGGCCGCCAACCTGCGCTCGTGGCAGCGGCCGCGGCTCTTCTACTTCCACTTCATGCTGGCCGAGTCGGCGGTGCTGGGCGCGTTCCTCGCACAGGACCTGGCGCTGTTCGTGGCGTTCTTCGATCTGATGTTGATCCCCTTTTACTTCCTGATCGGGATGTGGGGCGGGCCGGGGCGTCCCGAGCGTGTGCGCGCGACCACCAAGCTGGTGATCTACACGCTGGTGGGGTCGCTGTTGATGCTGGCCGCGGCGATCGCCACCGGCGTGCTGGCCTCCCAGCAGCACGGCACACCGATCACCTTCGTGATCTCCAGCCTGCGCGCGCTGCCGCTCAGCCGTGGCTCACAGGAGTGGATCTTCCTCTTCTTCGCCGCGGCGTTCCTGGTGAAGATGCCGGCGTTCCCGTTGCACGGCTGGATGCCGGACGGCTACCGCGCGATGCCGATCGAGGTGTTGATGGTGTTCTCGGGGATCCTCTCCAAGGTGGGCGCGTACGGCTTCTTGCGCATCGTGCTGCCGCTGTTCCCCCAGGCGGCGGCGCATTTTCAGCTGTTGATGCTGTTGATCGCGCTGCTGTCGATCCTGTACGGCTCCGCGGTGGCGTTCACCCAAACGGACGCGCGGCTGGTGGCCGGCTTCTCGTCGGTCGCGCAGCTGGGCTTCATCACGCTGGGCATCTTCTCGTTGCAACCCCAGGGCGCCCAGGGCGCGGTGCTGCAGATGGTCAACCACGGCCTGGTGGTGGCGGCGCTGTTCTTCATCATCGCGCTGCTCGCCGAGCGCGCGGGCGGCTCGGAGGACATCCGTCAGATGGGCGGCATCGCGTTCCGCGCGCCGGTGCTGGCCACGATCTTTTTGATCGTGGCGCTGGCCACGCTGGCGATGCCGGGCTCGGCCAACTTCGTGGGCGAGTTCCTGATCCTGCTGGGCGTGTTCAAGACCAAGCTCGCCATCGCCGCGATCGCGTTCACCGGCGTGGTGGCCGCCGCGGTGTACGCGCTGCGCCTCTTCATCCGGGCCATGCACAACCGCGTCTCGCCCGGCGTGCGCTCGCGCGACATCCGGCTGCTGGACGCCGCGGTGCTGGTGCCGGTGCTGGCGGTGATCCTGCTCCTCGCGCTCTACCCCCAGCTCGCGTTGCACCGCTCCGAAGCCTCCGTGCGCGCGGCGGTGGCGCCCGCGCAGGCGGCGTTGCAGCGCCAGGCCGCGCCGGCGCTGGCCACCGCCCCGACCACCGAAACACTCGCGCCATGAACGCGGCCCTCTCCACCATCCTCTCCACCACGCTCTCCGGCGCCGTCTCCGGCACTCTCTCCGGCACCGTCTCCGCCACCCTCTCCGGCACCCCGCTCGTGGCCACCCTCAGAGGCCCCCACGTCGACTGGGCGGGCCTCTCCCCGCTGCTGGCGCTGCTCGGGGGCGCGGTTGTGGTGCTGGTGGCCGGCATGCTCGCCCACCGCCGCGCGCGCGAGCAGGGCGTGCCGGCGCTCACGCTCGTCTGCCTGGGCGCCTGCCTGGGACTCACCATCTGGCAGTGGAACGCGCAGAAGGCGATCGTGTCGGGCGCGCTCCAGATCGACGACCTCGCGCTGGTGCTGAACCTCGCGCTGCTCGCCGGGGGCATCTGTGCGGTGCTGCTGGCCTGGCGCTCGCAGGCCTCGCGTGAAGCCGCGCACGGCGAGTTCCACGCGCTGCTCCTCACATCGCTCGCCGGCATGCTCCTGCTGCTCTGCGCGCGCAACACGGTGGTGCTCTTCCTGGGCCTCGAGCTGCTGTCGATCCCGCTGTACGTGCTGTGCGCCTCGGAAATGCGCCGCGAGCACTCGCTGGAGGCGGGCCTGAAGTACCTGATCATCGGCTCGGTGGGCTCGGCCACGCTGCTGTACGGCCTGGCGCTGATCTACGGTGTCAGCGGCGCGACCGACTACAGCGCGATCGCCACCGCGATCTCCTCCAAAGCGCTGAGCGGCGACTCGATGCTGCTCGGCGGCATCGCCCTGTGCGTGGTGGGGTTCGCATTCAAGTCGTCCGTGGCCCCCTTCCACCAGTGGACGCCGGACGTGTACGAGGGCGCGCCCACGCCAATCACTGCGTTCATGGCCGTGGCCACCAAGGTCGCCGCGCTGGGCGCGCTGCTGCGCTTCTTCGACGTCGCCCTGATCGAAGCGCAGGGCGACTGGAGTCCGGCGCTGGCCGCGCTGGCCACGATCACGATCGTGGTGGGCAACGTCGGCGCGCTGGGCCAGTCGTCGCTCAAGCGCATGCTCGCCTACTCCTCGGTCGCCCAGGCCGGCTACATGCTGGCCGGAATCGTGGTCGCCACGAGCCTGGGCGCGCGCGCCACGGTGCTCTACCTGCTGGTGTACCTCTTCATGAACATGGCCGCGTTCGCGGTGATCGTCGCGCGCGAGCGTGAGACCGGCCTCGGCGACACCCTGGACGCGATCGCCGGCCTGGGCCGCCGTCGCCCGTGGCTCGCCTGGCCGCTCACCGTGTCGATGCTGGGCCTGGCCGGCATCCCCGCCACCGCCGGCTTCATCGGCAAGTTCTATCTGATCGACGCCGCCATCTCCGGCGGCTACACCTGGCTCGGCGTGGTGATCGTGGTGGGCTCGATGATCTCACTCGCCTACTACCTGCCGGTGATCGCCGCCATGTGGATGCGCGACGCCACCCTCCCCACCGCGCCCGCCCTGCCGGGCCCCGGCCGCCCCGCGCCGCCGGCACGCCGCCCCGCCCCCGACACCCCCGACGACACGCTCCCCGCGATCGCCGGCGGCTCACCCGAGCTGGAGCCCGCCGGCGAGCCGCCCCCCGGGGCGTCCCCAGCCGGCGGTCAGCCCCCGGTCGGCGCGCAGCCACCAGCCGGCGCTCAGCCCCCAGCCGGCGCGCAGCCTCCGGTCGGCGCGCAGCCGCCAACCGGCGTCCAGCCGGAGGTCGCGCTGGTGGCGATCGTGGCGGGCGCGGCCACGATCTTCTTCGGGCTGGTGCCGGCGCCGCTCTTCGACCTCGTGCGCCACGCCGCGCACGGGCTCGGGCTTTTTTAAAGCTTGGGCCCGCAGGGCACAATGAAAATGCGCATTTTGCGGGAATCCGGCACGGCCTCGAGCACGCCTGTCGGAGGCGCCGTAGGTGGCTTTGTTTTAAGGATTCGTTCCGCGCGGAACCAATCCTCAAAACAAAAAACGAAACGCCCGCTCTTCGGGTGGCGCCGCTGGAGCGCGCGCCGGCGCGGGCGCATTTTGCGGGAATCCGGCTTCGCGGTCTGCGCGGCGCTGCTCGCGCTCGCCCCACCGGCGCCGGCGTCGAGCCCACCGGCGCCGGCGATCGACGCGCGGCTGCAGGGCACCTTCGTGATGGCGGGCACGGTCACACAGGCCAACCACGTGCTCGGCGAGCATCGCGGTCAGCGCGTCCAGCGCCGCTGGACCTTCAGCGCGACCTGCTCCGAAGGGCCGTGCGCCGAAGTGGATCTCGCGCGCGGACTGGGCGGCGGCCGCCTCCAGTCGATCGTGCTCCGGCGTCTCGGCCCCGGTGTCTACCGCGGCAGCGGCAGCTTCTTCGTGCCGTTGCGATGCGGTGAAACGGTCTACCCCCACGGCGGTGTCGTCCCCTACACGGTGGGTGTGCGCATCATCGCCGCCACGCCGAGCTCGCTCGGTTCGCTGGCCACCACGATCACGGCCACCTACACCAACCGCCAGCGGCGCAACCTCACGCCGTGCCCGGGCGGGATCGGCTCCGACGCCGCCCGATACAGCGGCCGCCTGCAGGGCACGCCCCCGCCCTCCTCCAGCTCGATGCCCGAATCGAGGCCGACCCCCACGCCGGAATCGACACCCGGCCCCACGCCCGAACCGCTGCCGAGCCCCACGCCTGGATCCCCGCCCACCCCTGCGCCCGAATCCACGCCCACTGCATGAGCCTCGCCCTGGCGGAGGTCCACTCACGTCGCCTGTGCGGGAGTGACGGCCAGTGAGCCCAGCAGGCCGTCGACCGCGCGCAGATGGTGATCGGCCGCCACCGTGGCGCCGCGCCCGGGGTGGAGCACCACGTACAGGCAGAACGGCCGCCCCGACACGGTGAAGAACCGCTGAAGCCCCTCCTGACCCGCGCGCGCCACCAGCAGCGTGCGGGGGTGGAAGTCGCCGCGCGTGAAGCCCGCCGGCACGAGCGCCGGCGCGAACAACCCCTCGCCCGCACGCAGGCCCGCACCCGGCCGGTACTCGGTGAGCGCCAGGAAGATCGCGCCCGCCGGCATGCTCGCGGTCGCGCGGCTGCCGAACTCCCCGTCGCTCGGCGGCAGTGGAAAGGACCCCACATGCAGTGTCGGCTCGCCCCCGGGATGGCGGAAGAGCCGGGCCTCCCAGCCCTCCGGTATTCGCACACCGACGCCGTGCGCCTCCAGCCTCATCGCCCCGCCGCCCCGATCCTCACTGGCCCGCCCCGATCCTCACTGGCCCGCCCCGATCCTCACTGGCCCGCTCCTGTCCTCACTGGCCAAACACGAGCACGAGGCCCAGCAGCGCAAGCCCACCCTGCGCGACCAGCGCCGCGCGGCGCACCGGCGAGCGCCAGCGGAGCAGCGCCACGTGCAGGCGCATCAGCCCACGCTGGTCGCGCGCCGTCGCGGCGGGCAGGAGCCGCGCCAGCAGCTCGAGCGCCAGGCCCTCGCGCTGCCATGGATCGCCGATCACGACCGCGAACTCGGCCACTCGCGGCTCCTCGGGCAGGCGGACAAAGCGCGCCACGCCGATGATCCGCTCGGGCTGGTCGGCCGGCATGGCTACCAGCGCGACGTGGTTCGCTCCGTCGACTT
>WQXW01000160.1 GCA_009781575.1 Solirubrobacterales bacterium | reverse complement strand
TATGTGACCACGCTGGTGAACGCGATCATGCGCAGCCCGTGCTGGGACAGCAGCGCGATCTTCCTCTCCTGGGATGACTGGGGCGGCTTCTACGATCACGTGGCGCCGCCGGTGATCGACGGCCTCGGATATGGCTTCCGGGTGCCGGGGCTCGTGATCAGCCCCTACGCGCGCGCGGGTTACATCGACCACCAACAGCTCTCCCACGACGCGTACCTGAAGTTCATCGAGGACGACTTCCTGGGTGGCGAACGGCTGAACCCCAAGACCGACGGCCGGCCGGACTCGCGCTCGGTGGTGCGCGAGGAAGCGGCGGGCCTGGGCGACCTCGTGAGCGACTTCGACTTCAACCAGAGCCCGCGCGAACCACTGATCCTCCCCACGCATCCGGCGCCGGGCCCGGCGTCCAATCCGCCGGGCACCGCGCCGGGCGAGCCGAGCCCACCGGGAGTGCCGCCGCCGAGTGCGCCGCCGCCTGCCGGGGCGACGCCGACGCCGGCGCAGCCATCCACGGCCGCGACTCCCCTGGCGCTGCAGCTCACCGCGTCGGCGGCACCCACCCAGAACGTGAGGCGCAGCCGGGGCAGGGTGGAGATCGTGGTGGGCTGCAACCTGGGCTGTGCGCTGTACGCGCATGGCCACCTGAGCCTGCGCAGCCACCACCGCAATATGCGGCTGGGCAGCGTGAGGATGAGCCTCGCGCCGAGCCACGCGGTGCGGATCGCGCTGGCGCTGTCCCGGGGCGCGCTGGCGGCGGTGCGCGCGGCGTCGCGGGGGCGCCGGCACGTGGAGGCGCTGATCTGGGTCGGCGTGAGCGCGCCGGGCCAGTCGGCGCGCGGGTACCTCGTGAGGGTGCGGTTGAGCTACCGGTAGCGCGCGCTCCGCGCCCCGAGCAGCGGCCGTTGCGTTTTTTGTTTTGAGGATTGGTTCCGCGCGGAATGAATCCTCTTTTTGAATCCCCCAACGGCGCCTCTGACAGGTGTGTTCGAGGCCGCGCGCGCCAGATTCCCGCTCGCGCGCGTGCTCGGGCGCTCCCAAATTGCTACCATAATGGTATGAGCAAGCAGATAGCCGTACGTCTCCCCGATGAGCTGGTTGAGTTCGTCGACGAGGCGGTCGCGTCGGGTGTGGGGCGCAGCCGTGCGGCCGTTGTGACCCGTGCGCTCGAGCGCGAGCGCAGGTGCGCGATCGCTGAACGGGACGCGCGGATCTTGGCGTGCACCGGGCCGGATCCTGAGCTCGAGGGCCTGGCCGAGTACGCCGCTCGCCGGCCCCTCGGGCTGGGTTGATGCGCCCGATTCACGTTGCGCATCTGGACAAGGCGCGGCCGGTGCTCATCCTCACTCGAGAGTAGGTGCGACCCCATCTCGCGGGGGTTACGGTGGCGCCGATCACCACGACGGTCCGCGGCCTCTCGACCGAGGTGCTCGTGGGCACGGCGAACGGTCTCTCCGGTCGGTCGGCGGTGAGTGTGGACAACATCGCCACCATCCCCACCGATGCCCTCGGTATCCAGATCGGAGTGCTGCTCGAGCGTCAGGAGGCCGAGCTCTCGCAGGCAATCCACGCGGCATTCGACCTCGACTGACGCCGCTGCGCCCCGCGGCTCACCCGCCCGCCTCGACTGTGGCGGGCTGGGGCGGGCGGGGCGTGGAGGCGGGCACGCGCAACACGCGCGCCAGCGGGTGGGGAAGCCACCAGTTCCAGCGTCCGAGCAGCGATACCAGCGCGGGGAGCAACAGGGCGCGGATGAGGGTGGCGTCCAGCAGGATGCCGGCGCCGAGGCCGGTGGCCAGCACCTTGACGTCGGTGTCGGGCGCGGAGGCCAGTGAGGCGAACGCGAGGAACAGGATGAGCGCGGCGGAGGTGACCAACCGGCCGGTGCGCCCCAGGCCCTCGATGAGCGCGGCGTCGGTGGAGCCGCGGCGGTCGTACTCCTCGCGCACGCGCGCGAGGATGAAAACCTCGTAATCCATCGACAGTCCGAAGAGGAACGCGAATACCAATAGGGGCAGCCAGAAGGTGATCGCGCCGGTGGCGGGAATCCCGAAGAGGAAGTGCGATCCGTGGCCCTCCTGCCAGAACCAGGTGAGCAGGCCGAAGGTGGCGGCCAGCGATATGAGGTTGAGCAGCACGGCCTTCACGGCGAGCACGATCGAGCGGAACGCGCGCGCGAGCAGGGCGATGGTGAGCAGCGCGATCACCCCGAACATGAGTGGGAAGTTGCCGAACACGGCGTTCTGGTAGTCGAGCTCGATCGCGCCCTCGCCGGCGATGCCGATCACTCCCGGTTGGTGGTCCAGCGCGGCGCGCGCGGCGCGCACCGGCGCGAGCGAGCTGTTGTTGACGGTCTCGGTGGCGGGAATGCCGATCACGATCGTGGTGTTGTGGCGGTTGGAGTCGGGCGCTGAGGAGATCGTGGCGGAGGCGATGCCGGGCACCGCGGCCAAGCGGTCGCGCACCGCGGGCGCGGCGCCGCGGTGGGCGAGCACCTCGATCGGTGTGAGCGTGCCGGGTGCAACGCCGTGGTTGACCAGCCGCGCGTAGGCGGTGTGGGCGGGGCCGGATTTGGAGAGCGCGTTGGCGGAGGTTTCGCCGGTGGTGAGGTTGAAGATGGGCGAGATGAGCAGCGCGAGCACGACGATCGCGACACCGGCGGCGAGACCGCGATGGCGGATCATAGCGGCGGTCCAGCGGGTCCACGCGGCGGAGGCGCGGTCCTCGTGGCGCAGGCGGGGCCAGTCGACGCGCGGCCCGATGCCGCCGAGCAGCGCGGGGAGCAGCGTGAGGGTGACCAGAGTGGAGACGAGCGGGATCAGCATGCCGCCGTACCCGACCGAGCGCAGGCCGGGGACCGGGAGCACCACCAGCGCGAGCAGCCCGATTGCGACGGTGAGGCCGGAGAGCAGCACCGCGCGCCCGGCGGTGGACATCGCGGCGATCACGGCGTCGTGGTTATCGCGCCCGTGGGCGCGCTCCTCGCGCCAGCGCGTGACGAGCAGCAGGGAGTAGTCGATCGCCACGCCGAGGCCGACCAGCGCGACGAGGAACTGGACGATGAACGACACTTCGGCGACGTAGGTGAGCGCGAGGATCACCAGCAGGGTGGTGAGGATCGCGACGGCGGCGATCAGCAGGGGCACCAGCGCGAGCGCGGAGGCGAACACGAACGCCAGCACAACCAGTGCGCCGGCGGCGCCGATGAGCGTCTCGACCAGCACGCCGGGCCCTTTGGTGGAGCCGGAGGAGGAGAGCTGGGCGAGGCCGGTGAGCGAGGCGTGCGCGCCGGGCGGCAGCGCGGAGGCGAGCGCGGACAGCGACTGCGTGGGCGCCTTGGGTTCGCCGAAGGAGTGTTCGGTGGGGGAGAACAGCAGCGCGAAGGTGGCGTGGCCGTCGTCGGTGATGAAGCGGGGATCGTGGGTGGAGGCGTAGTCGACGACGCGCACGCGGGGCTCGGCGGCGCGCGCGTGCGCGAAGGCGCGCGCGATCGGGCCGGCCTGCGCGCGCACGGTGGTGGAGCCGGGGAGCGAGACCACCGCGATCGAGGCGGGGGTGTCGCCGCCGTTGCCGTACAGGCGGGTGATGTGGCGCGCGGTTTCATAGCCCGGCTGGCCGGGGAGCGAGAAGTTGACCGACAGGCGTTTGGACACCGAGCCGGCGCCGGCGGCGCCGGCGACGAGCACGATCAGCCACAGCGCGATCACGCCGCGGCGGTGGGCGAGCACGAAGTGGCCGAGCCGCGCGATGGGTCCAGAGGTGGGGTCGGACACGATCTCTTTCCTTTCTATCCGTTCCGCTTGCTAGCGTTCCCGCTGAAACGCTACTGGTCTAGAACCATTTCAGCCGGAACTTTATACCACAGAATCATTCCACCCATCATGAATCCAAAAATAAAAATATGAGCGAGCGAGAGCGAGAGCGAGAGCGAGAGTTGGAGGCGTCGAGAGATACCACGAACGAGGGCACGTCCGGGGGACAGGAGTTCCACGCGGTGGGCTTTGTCGTGTCGAGCGTGGGGTACGCGGTGGCGAGGCGGTTCCGCGAGGTGCTGGCGCCGGTGCAGCTGGAGCCGCGCGAGTTTGCGCTGTTGCGCGCGGCGTCGACGCGGGAGGGGTGCTCGCAGCAGACGCTGGCGGAGCGCCTGCGGATCCCGCCCAGCCGGATGGTGGCATTCGTGGACGCGCTGGAGGGGCGGGGGCTGCTGGAGCGGCGCGCCGACCCCGACGATCGCCGCCGGCGGGCGCTGTACCTCACCGACACCGGGCGGACCACGCTCGAGCGCGCGCTGGTGCTGGCGACCGAGTACGAGCGGCAGCTGTGCGCGGGGCTCAGCGAGGCGGAGCGCGAGACGCTGATCGATCTGGTGCAGCGCGTGGGCGCGGAGCTGGGGTTGGTGTTCGGCGAGACGCCGGCCCATTCGGCGTGGCGCGACCAGTAGGGGCCGTGGACGCGACGCTGTGGAGGCCTAGAGCGGATCGAGCCTCCGCGATCGCTGTGCTTCTGCGCGACACGGGCCGCCACGGTGGCGGGGCCGCTGAGCATGTGAAGGTTACAAGGCGGTCGTAGCGTGACAACGCTGCCGCTGGATGCGAACGGATCCGTGAGCTGCGCGCAGCGGATCGCGTAGGATCGAGTTGTGAGTCGCATCCGTTCCGGTGCCCGCGTGTCGAACATCGACCGCGCGCTGCCCGGTCACGAGCTGGTGAGCAAGGGACTCGACGATCTCGCGTGCGGCCGCGAGAGCGAGGAGGCGCTGCTGGTTGCGATGGCTGCGCCCCGTCTGCGCAGGCTGGGCTTCGAGGTGCCGCCGGGCGCACCCGAGCGACCGTCGCATCGCCTCTATGAACTGTTGTCGAGTGGCGGGGGCGACGCGCACAGTCACTACAACGCGTTGGTCGCGCGAATCGTGAGCTTCGCGCGCGCAGCCGAGCATGCGTCCTCCCGTTGACGAACCGCGTCTGCGAGAGCTGGCGGCGGACCTCGGGCGCAGGGCGAGCAAACCGGTCAGGCTGTACCTCACGGGCGGGGCGAGCGCGGTGTGGGAGGGGTGGCGGGCGTCGACGATGGACGTGGATCTTCGCTTCGAGCCGGACGTGGATGAGATGCTGCGAGAGCTGCCGGCGCTGAAGGAGCGTTTGGGGGTGAACATCGAGCTGGCGTCACCGCCGGACTTTGTCCCGGAGCTGCCGGGCTGGCGCGAGCGCAGCGTGG
>WQXW01000159.1 GCA_009781575.1 Solirubrobacterales bacterium | reverse complement strand
TCCGGCGCACCGGCTCCAGCGACTCCCCGTACATCACCAGGTGCATGTCGATGCCCCGTTGCGCCCAGAAGAAGAGGCCGGTGAGATCGGTGATCGTGGCCACTGTTGGGCACTCCAGACCCCTACGGCGCAGGTGCGCCAGCACGACCGTGACCGCCGGATAGGTCGACACGACCACGTCGGGCTCGTGGCGCGCGATCTCGCGCGCCAGCGTGCCGGAGCCCAGGCGGCACAGAAATTCGCGCGCCACCCAGCGCACCGGCGCCACGTGGTGCAGGAGCCAGTAGATGATCGTGTACGTCCACGGCAGGAAACGCAGCTGGATCCGGTAGCCGTCCTGCACCACCGGTCGCAACAGCGGCCCCATCGCCGCCAGCCCGTCGATCACCGTGACCTCGGCGCCGGGATCGGCCAGCGTCACCTGATCGCGAAGCGCACGCGCCGCCGCCGCGTGGCCCTCGCCCACGTCGGCAGAGAGGATCAGAACGCGGCGTGCGCTCGACCCCCAGCTCGAGGTGACTTTGCGATTGCGTTCTCGCATTGGATCGGGCCTGGCGCGCGGTGTGGCGTTGCGGCTCGAACCCGCTGCGCGCGGCACACCTCCCGAGGCCGGCTCGCAGCGGCGCGCAAAGCGTACCGGTCCGCGCGGCTCCCTCGCAGTCCGGGTCGGTCGTCTCCCATCCCGAAGCGGCCGCGATCGGGACAATCTGGTGATCTCGAGCCGCACGCCCGCACCGGATCTCCCCCAGCCGACGGTCGGCACCGCCACCACTACAGGCGCGGCGCTGGACGCGCGCCGCCGCCGGGCGGCGCTCTCCTCGAGCACGCTGCGCATCGCCGGCACGGTGGCGCTGTGCGCGATCGTGGCGGCCGTGTTCCTGCTGGTCGCGGGATGCGCGTCGGCGCCCTCGGTGTACGTGCCGGGGCGCAGCGGCGGCTGGCCCCACTGGATGGCGGGCCCGCTGGAGGGGCTGCACATCGGGATCAGCCCGCTGCGCTTCGAGCTGCTGACCGCGCTCATGGGCGCGGGATATCTGCTGGCGCTGGGCTGCGCGCGCCACCTCTCCATGGCGGCGCTGGCGGTGGCGATCGTGGCGGCCCACATCATCCTGCTCCTGGGGCCGCCGCTGATCTCCCAGGACGTGTTCGGCTACCTGGCGTTCGCGCGCATGGGTGTGCTCCACGGGCTGAACCCCTACTCGGCGGTGGCCGCGCAGATGCCGGGCGACCCGATCCTGCCGTTCATCGGGTGGCCCCACAAGCACACCCCCTACGGGCCGCTGTTCACGCTGGTGAGCTACGGCGCCGCGCCGCTGGGGCTGGGCGGCGGCCTGTGGGCGCTGAAGGCGCTGTCGGTCGCGGCGAGCCTCGGTGCGGTGGCGCTGGTCGCGCGCGCCGCCCGCGCGGCCGGCCGCTCGGCGCGCGTGGCGGCGGCGTTCGTGGGGCTCAACCCGGTGCTGCTCCAGCTGGCGGTGGGTGGCGCGCACAACGACACGCTCATCCTGCTGGCGCTGTCGGCGGCGCTGGTGCTGAGCGCCGGCGCCGCGCCGCGGTGGCGCTCGGCCGCGGTGACGCTGGCGATGGGGGTGGGAGTCAAGCTGTCGGGCGGGCTGGCGCTGCCGTTCCTCGCGCTCGCGCCCCGGCGCGCGTCGGAGCGGCTGCGCGTGGCCGGCGCCGCGGCGCTTGCGCTCGGGGCGCTGGCCGTGGTGGGAGCACTCGCCTTCGGCTCGCACGCGTTCGCGTTCGTGGGCGAACTGGGCGAGCAGCAGCGCATGGTGGCCGCGCACAGCATCCCCGCGGAGACCGCGCGGCTGCTCGGCCTGCGCGGCACCCCATCGTGGTGGCGCCACCTGTTCGCGGCGCTCTTCTTCGTGGCGCTGGCATACGCGCTGTGGAGAACCGCGCGCGGCGCCGACTGGCGCACCGCGGCGGGCTGGGCGACGTTGGCGCTGCTGATGTGCACCGCCTGGCTTCTGCCCTGGTACGCGATCTGGCCGCTGCCGTTGGCGGCGCTGTCGAGCGACCGTCGCCTGCGCGTGGCCACACTGGGCTTCTGCGCGTACGCGCTCCTGATCCACCTGCAGCTCACCGAACCGCTGCTCGGCCCCTACTGAGCAGACCGGCCGCGCAGGCGCGGGGTGGCTGCGCCCTCCTCAGAGCCTTGCGCCAGCGCGCGCTCTCTCGAACCACGCCTGTCTGAGGAGCCGTTGGGGGATTCAAAAAGAGGATTCGTTCCGCGCGGAACCAATCCTCAAAACAAAAAACGCAACGGCCGCTGCTCGACCGGCACTCCGCGCCGGAGCCGGCGCCGGCCCGGCCCGGCCCGGCGCTCGAGCTGGGGGGAGCGGCGAAGCGGCCAACTCCCCCCTCAGCGCGACGGCAGCGAGGCGAGCAGCCTGCGCGCGGCGGCCGTGCGCGGCAGCTGGCCGAGCGCGCTCAGTTCCTGCACCAGCACTCCCAGCGCCGGCCGCGGGTGGTTGTTGGGGCCGATCAGCCCCGAGTCCCAGAGCGCGTTGCGGGCCCTGCCGGCGCTCCACTCGTACACGTACACGCGCGTGATCCGCGGGCTCAGCGGCACCAGGTGGCGGAATACGAAGCGCAGCACCTGCGCGGCGTGGGCGGGCGATTCGACGAAGCCGTGGCCGCGGTGGCGGCGCTCGACCAGGCCGCCCACCTCGGTCAGCCAGATCTGGCCCCGCGTGGCGGCCAGCAGCGCGCGCGTGGAGGAGGTCTGCAGGCGGTTGGCGCCGAGATAGTCGTGCAGGCCCCAGATCCCGGCGGGGCGGTGGAGCGCGTGCTCGAAGGAGTGCGCCCACGCCACCATGTTGGGCTCGTCCAACAGCTCGGCCGCCAGCACGCGGCAGCGCGGGCAGATCCGCTGCATCTGGCGGTAGTAGGCCGCCACCAGCGCGGGGCGGTGGCAGGTGGGCTCGCCGCAGTAGTTGGCCTCGTTCCAGGTGGCGAAGTCGCTCACCCACGGGTAGCGCGCGTGCAAGCGCGCGAATTGGCGCGCGAACTGGGCCACACTCGGCAGCGCCTTGCGCTGCCCCCGCACCTGCGAGTGTTCGAAGCTGACCAGCGGCGCCACGCGGTCGGCGCGCGCGGCGCGCATCCAAGTGCCCAACTCGCGCGCCAGCCTGGGGCTCGAGAGCGCGTTCCACGCGATCGACAGCCGCGCGCTGTGCACGCCGAGCGCCTCGAAGCGCGGATCGGTGAACATGCCGGGCCGCTGGTCGCCGATCCCCACGATCAGCGCCGCCGCGCCACTGGCCGGCAGCGCCGCGAGCGCCAGCACGGCGACGATCAGCGCCACCAGGCGCCGGCCCAGCGCCCCGAAGCGCCGGCTCGGCGCCGCGACGCCACGGCCCAGCGCCGCGACGCCACGGCCCAGCGCCGCGAGACCACGGCCCAGCGCCGCGCGGCGAGTGCCCACGCACAGGCGAGGACGGACGGGAACGCTCACGCGTCCGAGCTTCAGGGGGTCTGGAGCCGGCAGAACGCGGGCATGCTAGCGATCGGCCCTGCGCGGTGCGACAGGTTGCGGCGGGCGCCGCGGCCCGCGCAGCGGCTGGTCGCCGTCGGCGGCGGAGTCGTGCGGCGGCATCGACACCGCCTGCATCTCGCCGGTTTCCAGCTCGCGCGCGATGTCGTGCTCGATCTCCGCCACCGAGGCCTCGGGACGGAGCACGCGCATGCGCACCGCCGCGAGCCGGCGGAACTTGAGGATCTCGAGCACATACACGAGGTAGACACTGGCCGCCGCCGCGATCAGGGCGAGCGCCACGATCACGAGCGTCCAGCCGGTGTGGAGGTGGCCTTTGTGATCGCTGTACGGAACGAAGCGCAGCGCCAGCGCGAGCCCCGCCAGCATGAGCGTCCACGCATACAGATAGGAGATCGTGCGCCGGCGCGAGAAGCCGATGCGCGCCATGCGGTGGTGGAAGTGCTCGTTGTCGGACGCGTAGATCGGGCGCCTGTACTTCAGGCGCTTGAGCACCACGAAGGTGGTGTCCAGGAACGGCACCGCCAGCAGGATGAGCGGCGCCACGAACGACACCACCACGGAGGTCTTCACCGGGCCCTCGACCGCGACCACGCCCATCAGCAGCCCCAGCAGGTTGGAGCCGCAGTCGCCCATGAAGCTGCGCGCCGGCGGGAAGTTGTGCACGAGGAAGCCCAGCGCCGCGCCGGCGGTCAGCGCCGCCAACACCGCCGGCTGGTTGCGCCCCAGGTCGAACGCGATCACCGCCAGGGTGGCGGCGATGATCGCGCACACGCCCGCCGCGAGCCCGTCGACCCCGTCGGAGAAGTTGACCACGTTCATCATCGCCACCAGCCCGACCACCGTCAGCGCGGGGCCCGCGTTGGGGAAGGTCAGCCGCCCCACGAAGGGCAGCGTGATCACTTCCACCACCACTCCGAAGTGGACCACGATCAGCGCGGCGGCCACCTGGCCGCCCAGCTTCACGAGCGGGGGCAGGTCGAAGCGATCGTCCAGCGCGCCCACCGCGGTGATGAGCGCGGCCGCCAGCAGCACGCCGTGCCACATCTGGCCGTGGTTGCCAAACCCGGCCGGCAGCCAGATGAGCGCCGCCACAGCGGCGGCCGCGAAGATGGCCAGCCCACCCAGCAGCGGAGTGGCGCGCTCCGCCAGCCCCCGCTCGCGGGGATGGTCGATCGCGCCCACCGCCCGCGCGAGCCGCATCGTGATCGGTGTCACCGCAGCCGCGATCGCCGCGGCCGCCAGGAACGCGTAGAACGCTTCGAGCTCGCTGGGCTGGCGCATCGACTCCGCCACAGGATCGCAGGCGGCCCCACCGAACGTGTCGCGTGCAACCCGACGCGCAGCGCAGCGCGCGGCCCGGCGCAGCCCCGCAGCCCGACACGGCCCGACACGGCGCGCAGCCCGGCGCCGCCCCGCGCGCGGCGCGGACCGGCGCCCGGCGCCCGGCGCTACGCGACCGCGCCGGTGGTGAGCGCCTCGTAGAGCGGGTGGCGCTCGACGATCTCCTGCACCTGCTCGGAGAGCGCCGGCGCGTCGCGCGCGAAGTGCTCGCTCACCAGCGCGCGCGCGATGATCCTGCCGGTCTCCGCGAACTCCTCGCGCTGCAGGCCCCGCGTGGCCAGCGCGGGTGTGCCGATGCGCAGGCCCGACGCCTCCATGGGGGGGCGGGGATCGAAGGGCACCGCGTTGCGATTCACCGTGATCCCGATCTCGGAGAGGCGGTCCTC
>WQXW01000158.1 GCA_009781575.1 Solirubrobacterales bacterium | reverse complement strand
CTGATCGATGGCCCCAGCCTCGTGTACCGCGCGTTCTTCGCGCTGCCGGAGTCGATCGCGACCTCCACCGGCGAGCCGACCAACGCGATCTTCGGGTTCGCCTCGATGCTGGTGAAGATCATCAGCGAGTACGGGCCGCAGCCCACGATCGTGGCGTGGGACGCGGGGACCTCGGGGCGCACCGAGCTGTACGGCGAGTACAAGGCGCAGCGGCGCAGCCGCCCCGATCTGCTGAAGGCGCAGTGGGGCGCGATGGAGCCGCTGGTGGACGCGTTCGGTTATCGCAACGTCACCGTGGCGGGGTTCGAGGCCGACGATGTGATCGCCTCGCTGGCGCAGCGCGCGCTGGAGTCGCAGCCGCCGGTGCCGGTGGTGATCGTGACCGGCGACCGCGACGTGTTCCAGCTGATCGACCCACAGGGCACGGTGTCGGTGATGGCGACCTCGCGTGGCATCACCGAGACCAAGATGTACGACCACCGCGCGGTGGTGGACCGCTACGGGATCGCGCCGGAGCTGATCCCCGACTTCTACGGGCTGAAGGGCGACACCTCCGACAACATCCCCGGCATTCCCGGCGTGGGCGAGAAGACCGCCAGCGAGCTGCTGCGGCGGTTCGGCTCGCTCGAGGCGGTGCTCGAGCGGGTCGAGGAGGTGAGCGGCGCGAAGCGCAAGCAGAACCTGATCGAGCACGCCGACGACGCGCGCGTGTCCAAGCGCCTGGCCACCGTGCAGCGCGACGTGGAGGTCCCGCTGGATCTGCGCGCGGAGGTGGCCCAGGAGCCCGACCGCTCGCGCCTGCGCGAGGTGTTCCGCACATACGAGCTGCGCGATCCGCTGCGGCGCCTGGAAGAGGCGCTTGGCGACCCGGAGGCGGCCGCGCCGGCGGCCGACGCGGAGCTGACGGTGAGCGCGCCGGTGCGCGAGGGCTCGCCGGCGCAGATCCCCTCACTCGCGGGCGATGAGCTGACCGTGGTGGTCGCGCACGTGGAGGTGCCCGAGGATGCGCTCTTCGCCGAGGGTCCGCCGTGGCGCTTCGCCGTGGCGGGCCGGCGGGAGGTGCTGGTGGGGCCCTGCGCGGGCCCGGCCGAGGTGGTGGCCGCGTGCGGCGAGCGCGCGGTGCTCGCCCACGACGGAAAGGCGCTGGAGCTCGTGCCGCCCAACCTTGTGCACGACACGATGCTGGGCGCCTACCTGCTCGACCCCGCGCGCCGCGGCTACCCGCTGGCGGAACTGGCCGAGGAGCGCGGCCTGGCGGCGGGCGTGGAGGACCCGCGCGCCGGCGAGGCGCTGATGGTGCGGGCGCTGGCGCGCTGGCAGCGCGAGCAGATCGAGCAGCGCGGCCTGCAGGCGCTGATGCGCGACATCGAGCTGCCACTGGTGCCGGTGCTGCGCGCGATGGAGCTGGCGGGCGTGCGGTTGAATGTGCCCCGCCTGGAAGCGATCACCGCGCGCGTGCGCGAGGAGATCGCAGGGCTCGAGCGCACGATCCACGAGCTCGCCGGCGAGGAGTTTCTGATCGGCTCGCCCCAGCAGCTGGGGGAGATCCTCTTCGAGCGGCTGGGCCTCTCGCGCAAGCGGCGCGGCAAGACCGGCTACTCGACCGACGCGCGCGTGCTGCAGGCGATCCGCACGGAGCACGAGATCGTGCCCCGCATCGAGCGCTGGCGCGAGCTGAGCACGCTGACCAAGACCTACCTCGACGTGCTGCCCGCGATGGTCGACGATGAGTCCCGGCTGCACACCACCTTCCTGCAGGCGGTGGCCCAGACCGGGAGGCTCTCCTCCACCAACCCCAACATGCAGAACGTGCCGATCCGCACCGCGCTTGGCCGCGAGATCCGCGGCTGCTTCGAGGCCGCGGAGGGCCACACGCTGATCTCGGCCGACTACTCCCAGATCGAGCTGCGCGTGCTGGCGCACGTGGCGGGCGAGGAGGCGCTGATGGAGATCTTCCGCCGCGGCGAGGATGTGCACACCGCCACCGCCTCGCAGGTGTTCGGCGTGGCGGCCGAGCAGATCGACACCGGCATGCGCTCCAAGTCGAAGATGATCAATTACGGAATCGTGTACGGGCTCTCCGATTTCGGCCTGGCCGATCGCCTCAACATCCCCCGCGAGGAGGCCAGGGAGTTCATCGACGCCTATCTGGCGCGCTTTCCCCGCGTGGCGGCGTTCATGAGTGACACGATCGAGCGCGCGAAGGAGGAGGGGTATGTGACCACGCTCTGGGGGCGCCGGCGCCAGATCCCGGAGCTGCGCGCGCGCAACTACCAGGTGCGCACGCAGGGCGAGCGCCTGGCGGTCAACACCGTGATCCAGGGCAGCGCGGCCGACATCATCAAGCTGGCGATCGTGCGCGCCCACCACGCGCTCACCGAGCGCGGGATGGCGACGAGGCTGATCCTCCCGATCCACGACGAGCTGCTCTTCGAGGGCCCCCCCGAGGAGGTCGAGCAGGCGCGCCCGCTGATCGAGGCGCAGATGTGCGGCGTGTGGGACCGCGAGCCGCCGCTGGCGGTCGACATCGGCGTGGGCCGGAACTGGCTGGAGGCGAAGTGACGGTCCCCGGGCGCGCGCGGGCTCGAAGACACCTGTCTGAGGGAGCGTTGGGGGATTTGAAAAAAGGATTCGTTCCGCGCGGAACCAATCCAAAAAACAAAACACGCAACGGACGGAGCTCGGAGTTCGGGCCGGCACGTGAGCCGCGCCGCGCCCCGCCCCGGACTAGCTAGCTGAAATAGCTAGATCTGCTACGGTGGGGCGGTGACGATCAGCGTTGGTGTCCACGAGGCCAAGACCACGCTCTCGCGGCTGCTGGAGGCCGCCGAGTCGGGCGAGGAGGTCGTGATAACGCGACGCGGCAAGCCGGTGGCCCGGCTTCAGCCGGTCACGCCGTTGCCTCGCAGGAGCCTCTTTGGCATTTACAAGGGTCAGATCGAGATGGCGGACGACTTCGACGAGTTGCCGGAGGAGCTTCTCAAAGACTTTGAGGACGGCCATCCCGGCGATCCGCTTTGCTCATAGTCGACACACACGTTGCGCTTTGGTTTCTCTGTGGCGATCGACGGCTCTCGCGAACCGCCCGCAACCTGATCGAGGACCAGGATCTCGACCGGAGGCTGAGCGCGGTCTCGGTCTGGGAGGTCGCGGTCAAGAGCGGCCTCGGCAAGCTGAAGGTGGCCAAGGGATTTCATCGCCCGCTCTATGAACAGGGGCTCTCGGCGCTGCCCGTCTTCGACACGCATGCGCTGCTCGTGCGCGATTTGCCTGCTCACCACCGTGACCCGTTCGACCGCCTGCTCGTCGCGCAGGCTCAGGCGGAGGGCATGTCGATCCTCAGCAAGGATGAGCAGCTGCGACGGTACGACGTGAACGTCGTTTGGTAGGCAGTCGCCGGGAGGCGCGCGGCGGCGGACGACAGAGGACCGGCGCCGTGCGACCGCTCGACACGGTCAGCGCTTGCGATGCCCGCGCGGGCTGTTGGCCCTTCTGTGTCGCTTGTGTCGCTTGTGTTTCACCGGCTCGCTGTGGTTCGCGCCAATCGAGACGACCAGGTCGACCGCGGTCCCGGCCGGGAGCGTGCCGCCGCTGGGATTGTCGGAGACCACGAGCCCCTTGGACACCGTGCTGGACCGCTTGGAGGTGACCGTGCCCACGGTGCAGTCGAGCGCCGTGAGGATCGTGCGCGCGGCGCTCAACGGCACGCCGGCGAGCTCGAGCGGGTGACAGCTCGCGGGTGCCGGCGGCGGGGGCGGCGAGGTCACTGTGAGCGTGCCGGTCGCCGAGTTGTTGGCCGGATCGGGGTCCTGCAGGGACGTGCTCACGGTGGCGGTGTTCGTGTAGGCGCCGGCCGCCCCGGCCGACACGACGATGTCGGCTGCCGCTGCGTTGGTGGACTGGCACGTGACGGTCTGCCCCGCGACAGAGCAGCCTCCGGCGCCGCTGGCTGTGGCCACGGGGGTGAGACCTGTGGGCAGCGTGTCGCTGATCGTCGCGGGAAGCGCCAACGAGGGTGAGAAGTGTGGTTGCAGCGTGATCAGCGCCAGCCCGCCCGGGGAGACCGTGGCGGGGCTGACCGATTGCGTGAGCGAGGCGTCGTCGCTCTGGAGCACTTCCGCGCGAACGTCGAGGCGAACCTTTGGAGCGCCGAATTCCGGGTTGAGCGTGCCGCCCACGGCCGGGCTCCCCTTGCCGATCTCGACGCTGTCTTCCGAGGAGGGGGTGGCGAAGGCGCAGGCGGAGCCGCCGGGAACGTTCAGCAGGCCCAGAGTGTCGCCTTCCAGTACGTGGATCGGAGTGGCGAAGGTGAAAGTGCTCACGCGGCCAGGCGGGAGTGGCGAGGGGAGGTGCTCGCTGTCGAGCGCCACCACCGCGAATTTGCCGCCGCCTTCGGGCGCCAGCACCAGCAGTCCGACCGGAGATCCGGCGGCGCCGTAGGCCATGCTCCACGATGTGAGGTACCCACCGCCGCTCGGCACCGTGTACGCGTTGGCGGCCGCCTGCGATTGCGCGAACCAGTACGGTTCGCTGGTCGCTTCACACGAGGGACTGGACGTGGGCAGTTCCCCGATCGTCGCCGCGCCCGCCGCGGGCGCGTGCGCAGCGGCCAGCGCCGCCAGCGCCGCCAGCGTGGCCAGCGCGGCCAGCGCGCCGAGCCCCGCAGCTGTGATCCCCCTCACGCCGAACCTCCCCATACCGAACCCCCTCATAGTGAACCGCCGATGTGCGGCATCCTATGTGGGAGGCGTAAGTGCGCGCTGTGATACCTCAGCGCAGGCCGGTGCGAAAGCCCTCGCGCCAGCTGGGGTGGGCGGGTTGCCAGCCCAGCTCGCGCTTGGCCAGCTCGTTGGAGGCGCCCTGGGCGCGTGTCATGACCGCGACCCCGTACTCGCCGGCGAGCAGGCGCGCGAGGAATGGCGGCACGCGCAGCGGCGCCGGCGCGCCCAGCGTGGCGGCGAGCGCTCCGATCCAGTCGCGCGCGGCGGCGGGCTCGTCGTCGACGATGTTGTACACGCCGCCCGGCGCGGGGTGGGCCAGCGCGGCGACGGTGGCCGCGGCGGCGTCGTCGACGTGGATGAACGACCACACGCCCGCGCCGTCGCCGACGATCGGCAGGCGCCGCCGGCGCACATCCTGCACGATCGCACCGTCGTGCGCCAGCGTGCTGCCCGGGCCGTAGAAGTAGCCGTACCGCAGCACCATCCCCTCGGCGCCGAGCGTGTCGCGCTCG
>WQXW01000157.1 GCA_009781575.1 Solirubrobacterales bacterium | reverse complement strand
GCGGCACCCGCGGCCCCTTGGGCGGCGGCGGCGTCGAGCTCGCCGCGGTCCTCGCGCAGCTCGGGGGGGATGTGGGCGAGCCCGAGGAGCGCGTAGAGCTCGGGCTCGCTGGCGCAGGCGTGGATGGCGCGATCGCCGTCGCGCGCCACGCCGTGCTCGCGGAGCTCCAGGCCGGCGCGCAGCGCGCGGTGGGCCAGCGCGGCGTTGTGCGCGGCGGAGCCGGTGAAGTGCTGCAGGAGGTTGGGGTGCGCGCCCGGTGGGCCGGTGTGCAGCTCGACGGGCACGCCCGAGTGCGTGCGCCCGCGGGCGCCGGCGTGGGTGGCGGGGCGGGCGCGCTCGATGGGCTCGAGCTCCGCCAGACAGCGCGCGAGCGCTGCGGGATCGGCGCTGGTGCCCACCAGGTCGATCTGTGAGACGGTGTCGGCGAGCCGGCGCGCGGAGCCGGCGAGTTGGACGCGCGCGTCGGGGGGCCCGTGCGCGCGCAGCGCCTCGGCGATCGTCTCGCCGAGCTCGAGCGCGGCGGGCAGGAGCAGCTGCACGCGCGTGCGCTCGGGGACGCCGTCCTGCAACGCGGCGATCACGGTGGCCTCGAACTTGGGACCGAGGCCGCGGACCGTGCGCAGGCGCTGCTGGAGCGCGGCCTGGCGCAGCGCCTCGGGCGAATCGATCCCCAGCTCCTCGTACAGCAGCCGCGCGCGCTTGGCCCCGATCCCGGGCAGGCGCGTGATCGCGACCAGGCCGGGCGGGTACTTCGCGCGCAGACGCTCGGCGGCGGGGATCGCGCCGGTTTCGGCCAGCGCGAGGATCTTCTCCTGCAGGGTGGTGCCGATGCCGTCGAGCTCGGTGGCGCGCCCGGCGAGCGCGAGCGTCGCCACGGAGAGCGAGCTTTCGCGCACCGCGCGCGCGGCGGTGCGGTAGGCCTGCACGCGGTGCACGACCGCGCCGTCGAGCTCGTACAGGTCGGCCAGCTCGTCGAACGCGTCGGCGATCGCGCCGTTGCTCGGGGCCGGCGGCGCCCCGGCGGTCGTGGGGGGTTGGCGCATTGCTCTAGGGTACGGCGCGCCATGAGCGGTGAGGTGTGGCTTGTGCTGCCCACATACAACGAGTCGGAGAACATCGAGGCGATGCTGGGGGCCGCGGGCGAGGTGTTGCGCCGCGCGGCACCGGAGGGCTTTCGCATCCTGGTGGTGGACGACGGCTCTCCGGACGGCACGGGCGAGATAGCGGAGCGGCTGGCGGGCGAGCACGACCACATCGAGGTGCTCCACCGCCCGGGGAAGGGCGGCATCGGCCCCGCGTACCTGGCGGGCTTCGCGCGCGCGCTGGAGGGGGGCGCGGGCTGCGTGATGGAGATGGACAGCGACTTCTCCCACGACCCCGCCGATCTCGAGCGCCTGCTGGAGGCGGTGCACGCGGGCGCGGATCTGGCGCTGGGCTCGCGGTACGTGCCGGGTGGGGGCGTGGTGGACTGGGGCATCGTGCGGCGTGTGGTGAGCGAGGGCGGCTCCACCTACGCGCGGGTCGTGCTGGGCCTGCACGTGCGCGACCTCACGGGGGGATTCAAGTGCTTCCGGCGCGAGGTGCTGGAGGCGATCCACTTCGACAGCGTGCGCTCGCAGGGTTACGCGTTCCAGGTGGAGCTGACCTACCGAGCGGTGCGCGCGGGCTTCCGCGTGGTGGAGGTGCCGATCGTGTTCCGCGACCGCCGCCTGGGCACGAGCAAGATGTCGTGGAAGATCGCGGTGGAGGCGATGTGGCTGGTGCCGGGCCTGCGATTCGGCAGGCACCACCCCGAGCTGGTGCCGGGCGGGTCGTCGCAGCGCGAGACTGTCGGCTGAAGGCGCGCCGGCCTCCGCCCCCCCGCCCGTCGCGCTTCACTTTGTATAGTGTAGGCACGCGCAAAAGAAGAAGGTGCGCGCTCTGACCGGGAGCAGCCGGTCGCGCGAGGAGCGGCGCCTGGCGGGGGCCGCTCAGGGACAATGGAGACCCAATGGCAGGTTTGACAGAAATCACAGACAACAATTTCCAGGCGGAGGTCATCGAGTCGGAGAAGCCGGTGCTCGTGGACTTCTGGGCGCCGTGGTGCGGCCCGTGTCGCGTGGTGGCCCCGGTGCTCGAGGAGATCGCGGGTGAGAGGCAGGACCTGCGGATCGTCAAGCTGAACGTGGATGAGAATCAGCAGACGGCGGCGGCGTTCCAGGTGCTGTCGATCCCCACCATGATCCTGTTCAAGGGTGGACAGGCGGTCAAGACGGTGATCGGCGCGTACCCGAAGAAGCGGCTCGAGGCCGAGCTGGGCCCGGCGCTGGCCGCCTGAGCGGCACGCGCCGGATGCGCAGGCGCTGAGGAGCTCCACGCGGGCGCGCGGCGCGCGCCCGAAGTGTCGTGCGAGCGTATGAGGGCAGGGCAGGGCAGGGCAGGGCAGGGCAGCGGGCGCGGCTGGCTCAGGCCCGCGGGGCGCGGCTGAGCGCGATCGAGAGCGCGAGGCCGTCGATGCGCGTGTCGCTGCGGTGGTTGTGGCCGTTTGGGGGGTCAGCTCGGCGGCCGGGGTCGTGGCGGTCGCCGCCGAAGGTGAGCGCGACCGCGAGGGTCTCGCCGGCGAGGTGCTCGCGATGCGCTTCGGCGGCCTCGATCAGCAGCGGATCGCCCCACAGCGCGAGGCGCACGCGATCCTCGACCGCCAGCCCGGCGCTCCTGCGTGCGTTCTGCACGGCGTGGACCACCTCACGCGCGCGACCCTCCCGGAGGAGGGTGTCATCGAGGGTCAGATCGAGCGCCACGGCGTGCGCGCCGTCGCGCTCGACCGAGTAGCCGTCGGGCGCGCTCATCGTGAGGATCACGTCGTCGGGCGAGAGCACGTGCTCGCGGCCGCCGACGGAGATACCGAGCGTGGCGCCGCCGCGCACAGTGTCGGCGACGCGCGCGGGTTCCAGCGCGGCGATCGCGTCGGCCACCTGGGGCATCTCGGCGCCGAAGAGCGGCCCGAGGCGGCGGTAGTTGGCCTTGACCTCGTAGCGGAGGAGCTGGTCGGCGGCGTCGACCAGGCGCAGGTGGCGCACGTTGAGCTCCTCCCGCACGATCTCGCCGAGCCGCTGGATCGCGGCGCGCTCGCGCCCGTCGGCGACGACGAGCGCCTCGGCGAGGGGCTGGCGGATCTTGAGCTTGGCGTGGTGGCGCGCGGCGAGCCCCAGGCGCACGGTCTCGCGCGCGATCGCCATCGCGTCCTCCAACTCGGGGTCGCGCGGGGGCAGTGAGGCGGTGGTGGGGAACTCGCACAGGTGCACGCTGGCCATGGTGCCGTCGAGGTTGTCGTAGATCTCGTCGGCGATGAAGGGGCAGAAGGGCGCGAGCAGCTTGGCGATCGTGAGCAGGCAGGTGCGCAGCGTGGCGAACGCGGCGGGATCGCCGTCCCAGAAGCGCCGGCGCGAGCGGCGCACGTACCAGTTGGACAGCTCGTCGAGCAGCTCGGCGATCGCGCGCCCGGCGGCGGTGGCGTCGTAGCGGTCGAGCCGCTGCGCGACCAGCTCGGCGGTGGCGGCAGTGCGCGAGAGCACCCAGCGGTCGAGCTCGTGAGCCACCCCCCCGGGCGGGGCCGCTGGCGCGGCCGAGTCCCCCTGGACGCCGACCCTGCCCGCGACCCCGCCGGCGGCCAGCGCGTGCGCGTTGGCGTGTGCGTAGAGCGCATAAAAGAAGTAGGTGGACCACAGGGGCTTCAGGAACAGCTTCACCGCCTCGGCGATGGCGTCGGTGGAGAAGCGGTAGCCGTCCCACGGTTGCTTTGAGGTGAAGAAGTACCAGCGGAACGCGTCGGCGCCGTAGGCGTCGATCACCTCGGACGGCTCGACGGTGTTGTGGCGGGACTTGGACATCTTCTGGCCGTGGGCGTCGAGGATCAGCCCCAGGCAGAGCACGTTGCGGTAGGGGGGGGTGTCGAACAGGAGCGTGGAGATGGCGAGCAGCGAGTAGAACCACCCGCGCGTCTGGTCGAGCGCCTCACAGACGAAGTCGGCGGGGAAGCGCTCCTCGAAGCGCTGCTGTCCCTCGAAGGGCGCGTGGTGTTGCGCGAAGGGCATGGCGCCGGAGTCGAACCACACGTCGATCACCTCGGCGACCCGGCTCATCGACCGCTCCCCAGGATCGCCGCCCTCCCGCTCCTCGCCCTCCTCCCCCTCGCACTGGGGACAGGGAAAGCGCACCTCATCGACAAACGGGCGGTGGTGGTCGTCGAGGGTCACACCGGAGAGCTGGGTGAGCTCGGCGAACGAGCCGACCACGCGCGTGTGGCCCGCGGGGCAGCGCCACACGGGCAGGGGCGTGCCCCAGTAGCGCTCGCGCGAGAGGGCCCAGTCGACGTTGGAGCGCAGCCACTCGCCGAAGCGGCCGTCGCGGATGTGCGGGGGGTGCCACGCGACGGTGTGGTTGTGGGCGAGCATGCGCTCGCGCACGGCGGTGGTGCGGATGTACCAGGAGGCCTTGGCGTAGTAGATCAGGGGCGTGGAGCAGCGCCAGCAGTGGGGGTAGGAGTGCTCGTAACGCTCCTCCCGGAGCAGCCGCCCCCGCGCGCGCAGATCGTCGACCAAGTCGGGGTTGGCGTCCATCACGAAGCGCCCGGCGAAGGGCGGGATGCGCTCGTCGTAGGTGCCGTCGGCGCGCACGGGGTTGACCACGGTCATGTGGTTGGCCTCGCCCAGGCGGTAGTCGTCCTCGCCGAAGGCGAGCGCGGTATGCACCAGCCCGGTGCCGTCGTGGGCGGTGACGAAATCGGCGGCCAGCACCGAGTGCCCGAGCGGCCCGTACTCGCGCCCGGCGATAAAGGGGAACGGCGGCTCATAGCGCACGCCGACCAGCGCGGAGCCGGGGAAGCGCGCGAGCACCTCGGCGTCGGGCCCCAGCACCCGCTCCACGAGCGCCTCGGCAACCACGAAGGCGGGACCCTCGCCGGCCCGCGCGCGCACGTAGGTGAGCTCCGGATCGACCGCGACGGCGGCGTTGGAGGGCAGCGTCCACGGCGTGGTGGTCCAAACCAACAGCTCATCGCCGACCCGGGCTCCCTCGTGGCGGCCGGGGGGCAGGGAGCGCACGGGCAGGCGCACGTACACGGAGGGGTCGATGACGTCGCGGTAGCCGAGCGCGACCTCGTGCGAGGAGAGCGCGGTGCCGCAGCGGGGGCAGTAGGGGACGACCTTATAGCCCTTGTAAATCAGGCCTTTGTCCCATATTTGCTTTAACGCCCACCAG
>WQXW01000156.1 GCA_009781575.1 Solirubrobacterales bacterium | reverse complement strand
CGCCGACGTCACGCTCGGCTACCTCGGCTTCATCGCCGGCGTGGCGCTGGCGGTGGGCATGATTGCGACGATGACCAACGCGATGCGCGTGGGTCTGCTCACGCGGTGGATGGGCGTGCTGGGGATCATCTCCGCGTTCGTGATCTTCCTGCCCACCTTCGGCCCGACCTTCGACATCGTGCCGGCGTTCTGGCTGGCCGCGTTGGGCCTGCTCTTCATGGGGCGCTGGCCCGGCGCGGAGCCGCCCGCGTGGGCCGCCGGCGAGGCGCGCCCCTGGCCGACCCAGGCCGAGCGCGCGGCGGAACGCCAACGGGAGCGCGCGCCCGCGGACGGCGGGGGCGACGGAGGGCGGGCGCCCGACGAGCCCGCCGTGGAGGTCGTGCCGGAGCCCCAGCCCAGGGGCGCCAACGGCGCGGCCGCGGCCAAGCGCCGCCGCCGCAAGCGCGGGGCGCGGCGCTGACAAAGCGCTGCGCGGGTGGCTGACAGCGCGATTGCGCTCCGAATTGACGCGGGCGCGCGCGGGTAATCATGGGGAGAACGTGGTGATCCGCACATGCGGGCGCGCGTTTGGAAGTGTCAATGATGATGGATCCGATTCGCCGCCCGCGGGCGGCGCGAAGGGAGGGTTCCATGGAGGCAGCATCTATCCGGCCCACTCCCGCTGGGGGCGGGCCAAGCGCGGCCCCCGAGACAGAGACACGCACGACGGAGACCCCGGGAACCGGGGCGTGGAAGCCGGCGGACCCCGCGCCGCTGGGGCTGGCGGGCTTTGCGATGACGACCTTCGTGCTGTCGGTGTTCAATGCCAACCTGGTCAACGAAAAGGGACTGCCGGTGGTGCTGGGCCTGGCGCTCGCGTACGGCGGGATCGTGCAGTTGGTGGCCGGCATCTGGGAGTTCCGCAACGGCAACACGTTCGGCGCGGTGGCGTTCTGCTCATACGGCGGCTTCTGGCTGTCGTTCTGGGCGCTGGAGGTGTTCTACGCGAAGCAGATCGGCGGCAACGTGGGCCACGCGGTGGGCCTGTACCTGTGGGCGTGGGCGATCTTCACGGCCTACATGACGGTGGCGTCGCTGCGCGTGAGCGCGGCGGTGTTTGTGGTGTTCGCGCTGCTGACCGCCACCTTCATCCTGCTGGCGATCGGCGCGGTGGGAAGTCACGCCACGGTCACCCACTGGGGCGGCTACGTGGGCATCGCGACCGCGGTGGCGGCGTGGTACGCGTCGTTCGCGGTGGTGACCAACTCGACCTTCGGGCGCACACTGATACCGACCTTCCCGCTCGCTCCGGGCGGGGGCGGCGGTGGTGGTGGTGAGCGCGCCACGCGCGAGCCGGCGGTGGCATCCGCGAGCACGCCCGGCCAGGGCTCCGGCCCCGGCGGGGCCGACGGTCCCGGCGGACGCGCGCCGGAAGTGGGGCGCCCGGGGATCTGACAGTGCCGCCGGGCGGGCAGGCAGGCAGGAGCGCGTGAGGCGCGCAGGCGAGACGGAGGTTGAATCAGGGAAACTCCCGGCAAAGAAAAAGAGGTGGAGAAATGGCAACGCATCCTGAGCTGGTGAGCGGGGAGGAGCTCGAGCGCGAGCTCGGGGCGCTCCTCGACGTGGAGCGGTTCGAGCCGTCGGCGGAGTTCCGCGAGCGGGCGCTGCTGAAAGACCCGGCGATCTACGAGGAGGCGGAGCGCGATCCGGAGGCGTGGTGGGCCAAGCAGGCGGGCGAGTTGCACTGGTTTCGCCGGTGGGACCGGGTGCTGGACGACTCCAACCCGCCGTTCTACAGGTGGTTCACCGGGGGCCAGTTGAACGTGAGCTACAACTGCCTGGACCGCCACGTGGAGGCGGGGCGGGGGGGACGCGTTGCCTTCCACTGGCGGGGCGAGGAGGGTGAGGAGCGCGAGATCACCTACGCGCAGCTGCTGGAGGAGGTGCAGCGCGCGGCCAACGCGCTGAAGGGCCTGGGCGTGCGGCCGGGCGACGTGGTGGGCATCTACCTGCCGATGATCCCGGAGGTGGTGGTGGCGATGCTGGCGTGCGCGCGCATCGGCGCGCCGCACAACGTGGTGTTTGGCGGCTTCTCGGCGGAGGCGGTGCGCGAGCGCATGGAGTTCTCGGAGGCGAAGGTGCTGATCACGGTGGACGGGGCGGCGCGCAAGGGCAGGACCACCCCGGTGAAGGATCGCGTGGATGAGGTGATGGGCGATCTGACCACGCTGCAGCGGATCGTGGTGGTGAGGAGCAAGGGCGTGCCGTGCGGGATGAGGGCGGGCCGCGACGTGTACTACGACGAGATCGTGGAGGCGGCGGCGGCGGTGTGCCCGCCGGAGCCGCTGGACGCGGAGCACCCGCTGTACATCCTCTACACCTCCGGCTCGACGGCGAAGCCGAAGGGCATCCTGCACACCACCGGTGGTTACCTCACCGGCGTGGCGGCCACCCACCGGTACGTGTTCGACCTCAAACCGGAGTCGGATGTGTACTGGTGCGCGGCGGACGTGGGCTGGGTGACGGGCCACTCCTACATCGTGTACGGCCCGCTGGCCAACGGCGCGACCTCGGTGATGTGGGAGGGCGCGCCCGACTACCCCAACCGGGGTGTGTGGTGGGAGAACATCGAGCGCTACCACGTGAGCATCCTCTACTGCGCGCCCACCGCGATCCGCGCGTGTGTGAAGTGGGGCGCGGAGTGGCCCAACGGCCACGACCTCTCCTCGCTGCGCCTGCTGGGCACGGTGGGCGAGCCGATCAACCCCAAGGCGTGGCTGTGGTACCACAAGGTGATCGGCCACGAACGGTGCCCGATCGTGGACACCTGGTGGCAGACGGAGACCGGCGCGATCATGATCACGCCGCTGCCGGGGATCACGGCGACCAAGCCGGGCTCCGCCACGCAGCCGTTCCCGGGTGTGAAGGCGGAGGTGTACAACGAGCGGGGCGAGGGGGTGCGGGACACCCAGGGCCTGCTGGTGTTGCGCCGCCCGTGGCCGTCGATGTTGCGCACGCTGTACAAGGAGCAGGAGCGCTTCCTGGCGGGGTACTTCGAGCGCTTCGGCCGCGAGACCTACCTGGTGGGCGACGCGGCGCGGCTGGACGAGGACGGCTACTTCTGGGTGATCGGGCGTGTGGACGACGTGGTCAACGTGTCGGGCCACCGCCTCTCCACCGCGGAGGTGGAGTCGGCGATCGTGGCCCACCCCGAGGTGGCGGAGGCGGCGGTGATCGGCCAGCACGACGAGGACACCGGCCAGGCGATCGTGGCGTTCGTGACCCTGCAGGGCGATCTGGAGGGCGGCGAGTCGGAGCGGGAGGGCATCCGCGCGACGGTGGCGGAGCGGATCGGCAAGTTCGCGCGCCCCAAGCGCATCATCTGGGCCGACGATCTGCCCAAGACCCGCTCGGGCAAGATCATGCGCCGGTTGCTGCGCGACATCGCGGAGGGCCGCGAGCTGGGCGACGTGACCACCCTGCGCGACCCGGTGGTGATGGACCAGCTCGAGCAGCGTGTCAAGGAGCTGCAGGCCCAGGAAACGTGAGTTTTTGGGAGACGCATCCGCCCGTGCCCGCATGAGCGGTTGGTGTGGCCGGTCGCCACGCGCGTGCGCCGGGACGGACGCCTTTTGCCGCGCGCGGCCGGCGGCGATCGGGGGGCTCAGACCTTGCGGTGCTCCGGCACCCAGGCGCCGTCGGGCTGACGGGTGAAATCCTGGAAGAGCCCCGGCGCCTGCTCGAGCATGATCGTGGCGAGGAGATCGAACACGAGGCGAAGCTCCTCCTCGGCCCCCGGCGCGGTGCGCATCTCGATCACGTGGCGCAGGGTGCGCGCGTTGGCGGACCAGATGATGTCGGTGGACAGCCCGATCGGCGCCAGGCGGCGCAGCGCGGAGGTGACCTCCTTCTTGACGTGGAACGGCACCCCCTCGTCATCGATCCCGAGCGCCTCGGCGGCGCTCACCTGGAACTCCTCGAGCTGCTCCACCAGTGAGAGCACCCGCTCGCGCACCGGCTCCAACGAGGGCGCGACGCGGAAGCCGATGTCGGTGAGCCGCACGTAGCGCAGGCTCTCCTGGCTGAACGCGGAGCCGGCGCGATGGCGGACCAGCTCGTGAGTGAACACTCTCGAGACGTTCCGCAGCGCGAACGACCAGCTGGCGTGCTCGAGCACGCTGCCGTGGGCGCTGCGCAGGATGTTGGCGAAATACTCGCGCTGGTCGGTGCGGATGCGGCTGACGTTGGGGTTGAGCCCCGGCTCCCAGCTGCGGTAGCAGGCGCGCCCGGCGAACTCGACCAGCAGCTCCGCGGCGTTCGGCGTTGCCTCGGCGCCCGCCAGGCGCATCTGCAGCCACGACTCCCCCCCGATCTCCTCGAGATAGGCGCGCATGCCGTCGAGCTCCAGCGAGGGCCGGGCGATCAGGAACACCTTGGGCGTGGTCTCGTGCATCGAGCCGGGCGATGCTACGCCTCGGCGCGGATGGGTGTGGCGCCGCTGAGGCCTGCGCCCGGGCCGCCCGGCGGGCCGTGGCCGGCGGGCCGAGCGCCCCGGGCGCGGGCCGCGGCGGCGCCCGGCCGGGTCGCGCGACGCGTCGCGCGCTTCACCGTGGCAACGCGGCGCCCGCTCAACGCGCCGGCGCCCCGCCCCCGGTGCTGGCCGAGCAGCGTCCGTTGCGTGTTTTGTTTTGCGGATTGGTTCCGCGCGGAACGAATCCTCAAAACAAATCCCCCAACGGCGCCTCAGACGGACGTGTTCGAGGTCGCGCCAGCCGATCAACGTGGCAAGCAAAAAGAGAACCCCACACACTCGCTGGGCGCGGCGGCGAGCGGGGCTAGAGCTAGAAGCGCAACATCACCGCGCGGCCCAGCGGCTGCGCGGGCGCCGCGCCGGCGAGCGTCAGCTCGATCCATACCTCGCGGCGGCGGCGCCGGCGCACGAGCTTCAGGCCCGCGGGCGTGAGCCCCACGGCGACTGTCTTGGTGGTGCCGGCCGCGAGCGCGAACCTGCCGGTCGCATAGATCGTGGCCCCGGGCCTGGCAGTCGGATTTGGCGTGGCGGTCGGCTTGGGCTGCGCGGACGGCTTGCGCTTGGCGGTCGGCCCGCGTTTCGCAGCCGGCCCGCGTTTCCCAGCCGGCTCGTGCTTCCCGGCCGGCCCGCGTTTCCCGGCCGGCTCGTGCTTCCCGGCCGGCTCGTGCTTCCCGGCCGGCTCGTGCTTCCCGGCCGGCTCGTGCTTCCCGGCCGGCTCGTGCTTCCCGGCCGGCTCGTGCTTCCCGGCCGGCTCG
>WQXW01000155.1 GCA_009781575.1 Solirubrobacterales bacterium | reverse complement strand
GGATCGAGCTCCCGCCGCGGCGCCCGCGCCGGCGCCCGCGCCCGCGCGCGGCGCGCCTCAGGCCGTGGTGCCCCTCGGGGGCCGGCGGCCGCTCAGCAGACCACCTGCAGATCGAATCCGCCTTCGAAGCCGGTGGGCGCGCTGACCACGACCTCGTTGGTGTGGGTGGTGGAGGGCGCGACCCCCAGCTGTCCACTGGCCAGCGCCCCGCCGGAGGGCGAGGCGGTGAAGGAGCAGGTTCCCACATCGGAGGTGCCGAAGGTGACCGTGTATTCGGTGCCGCTCTGCGTGACCGCGGTGGCGCCCCGCGTGCTCTGCAGCGTGGGGCCCTTGGCGACATCGGCAAACAGCAGCTGCCCCGTGCCGACGTAGGCGGTGGCGGGCTGGCCGGCCAGCTTTTCGGAGTCGGCGGCCGGCTTGTTGGCGAGCTGGAATTCGCTGGCCTGCTTGCCCTGCAGGTAGTTGGCGTTCAGGCCGGTGGCCACGCCGTGGGCGTTGGTGGTGAACGGCACGTCGTTGGGGCTGGTCAGCAGGATTTCGCCGCCCGTGGTGCCGCCGGTGTCGAACAGGAACGCCAACCCGTTGCCGTGGTTGTCGGAGTTCAGACACGGGTCCTGGCCGCCGGTCGCGTGACATTCGGCGATCGCGGCGCCGCCCAGGCCGGTGTTGGCCAGGCGGATGGCCCAGGTGTTGGAGTTGGCGAACATGCCGGTGGTCCTGGTGAAGGAGCTGTGCGCGGGGTTGTGGATCGCGCCACGGATGGTGGTGCCACTGGCCGACGCGGTGTGCGCGGCGCGGGGCGTGGTGGGAGATCCCCCGCCGCCGGACGCCAGCGCCACCGGGGCGGCCACGATCGCCGCCGTGGCGGCCAGCCCCGCGGCGCGGCGCGCGCGCTCGGCTGTGGAGCCCCCCCACCGGGACCGCGCGCGGTCGGGGGTTGACGGGCCAGCGGGGCCGGCGGGCCGGCCCCCATCGGTGCCACGCGTGAAGAGCCGCATGTGCTCGAGTCCTCCTTGGTAGGCGTTGCTCGAATTCCGGCGCCCCGCGGGAGCGCCACGCCGGGGCAGGCGCGCGCGAGCGCACCTCCCGGCGTCCCCGTCCGCACGTGGCGCGGCCCACAGCCGCGCCCCGCGCGAAACGCCGGGGATCACCTCCATTCAACTCGGCCCGGCGCCCAAAGTCGCGCGGTGCACGCCATCCTGCGGCGGGCGCGCGCCCCCGGAAGACGCGCTACGCGGGGCTGCGCGTCGAGGAGAGCGCCGTGGCGAGTTGGAGCTGGGGCACCAGCGAGCGCGCCCAGAGACGGATCGCGTCCCAGTCGCGCCAGTCGCCGCGGTTGAGCCGGGTGAAGGGGAAGCGCAGCTTGTCGGGATCGATCACACCGCCGAACAGCCCCACCGCGAAGGGGTGCAGGTCGGGACGCGTGGCCAGTTTGCGGTCCAGCTGGCGCTGCGCGCCGCGGCGGCTGTCCTCGGTGTTGTTGGGCCCCAGCGCGAACACGGCGAGCGGCAGCTGCGCGAGCTCGTCGTGGTGCTCCGCCAGGAAGCGCGCGCCGGCGCGCTGCAGGCGACCCATGTAGAGGGGCGCGCCGAACACGACCGCGTCGTAGGGGTCGACCGTGTCGAGCTCATCCACGGCCCTGACCTCGGCGGGCAGCTGCGCGTGGCGCAGCACGTTGGCGATCTCCTCAGCCACCTCCGCGGTCGATCCGTGTCGTGTGGCGTATGTGACGAGCACTCTGTTGGCCATTGGAAGCTTGCTCTCTCAGCCCCGGTCCAAGCCACGAACATGCCCGCAAGAGGTGCCGGCCAAACGGTGTGCACGGGCCCCCAAAGCCGCAAAACGCGAGGATTTTTGGCCGCGTCACCCGGCCCCGTAGGAGGCGGGCGGGGGCGCGGCGGTGGAAGCGGCGGCGATCTGGGCGATCAGCGCGGAGGGGGTGGTGCCGCCGAGCACGCGCAGGCGGGGCAGGCGGTAGGGATCCTGGGAGGGCGCAGCCCACCCGGGCACCACGGTGGTGGAGCCGAGGTAGCCGGCGGCGCGCACCTCGGCCACGACGGCGGCGTTGTAGTGGCCGGAGGGGTAGCAGAACCAGTTGACCGGCACGTGGTAGCGGCGCTGGAGGAGCTGGCGCGCGACGGTGACCTGGTAGTGGAGCTGGGTGGGCGTGAGCGTGGGGAGGTCGGCGTGGCTGATGCCCTGCGTGTCGAGCTCCCAGTGGGCGGCCAGCAGCGCGCGCACCTCGGGGTCGGAGAGCCCGCCCTGGGAGGGGGGCAGCCCGGTGAGCTGGATGTTCTCCACGCCGGCCCACCCCAGGCGGCGGAGCACGGGCATTGCGGTGGCGTACTGGGAGTGGTAGCCGTTGTCGAAGCTCAGCACGATCGGCCGGCCGGGCGGCAGGGGCACCCCCTGGCGCCAATTGGCCTCGAGCTGATCCAGCGTGACCGCACGGAAGTGGGCGCGCACGAGCGCGCGCATCTGCGCTTCGAACTCGGGCGGGGGCACGTAGAGGCCGGGAAAGGGCGCGCCGGCGGGGGGCGGCGCGATCACGTGATACATGAGGATCGGCACCGACTCGGTGCCGCGCGGCCCGCGCGCACGCACGCGCGCGGGCGGGCGGGCGGAGGAGGAATGGCCGGAGGCGACGGACAGGGCGCCCCGGCCACCCCCCACGAGGCGCGCGCCGTTGGGAGTGGCGGAGCCGGCGGGACCGGCGGAGCCGCAGGCGCCGAGGAGCGCGGCGGTGGCGAGGCCCATCGCGGCGAGCGCGAGGGGCGCGAGACCTCTCGTGAGACCCGCTATGGCACCTCCTATGAGTTGATGCGCTTCTTCAGGGCGCTGGCGGGCGAGAATTTGGCGGCGCGGGAGGCGGAGATGTGGATGGTCTCGCCGGTGGACGGGTTGCGCCCCTCCCGCGCGGCGCGCTGGGAGACGCTGAACTTGCCGAAACCGGCGAGCGCCACCTCGCCGCCGGCGGCGAGCTCGTCGGAGACCAGCTCGAAGGCGGTCTCCAGGGTCTGCCTGGCCTGGTTGGCGGCCAGCCCGGTGCGCTGTGCAACCCGGTCGGCCAGTTCGCTCTTGGTCATGGCACTCCTTCCCATCTCGGGTTTGGCTGCTCCGCGCAGGCTAGCCGTTCACAAGGACGGGGATTCTCGGCACCCACCCGCAGGGAGCAACAAATGTTCGCAATTTGCGACTTTTGGCGCCAGGTGGAGCGCGGTGGGGTACGCGAGCTCGAACACACCTGTCCGAGGCGGGGTTGGGGGATTTGTTTTGAGGATTCCTTCCGCGCGGAACCAATCCTCAAAACAAAACACCAAACGGACGCTGCTCGCGACCGGCCGGCAGGCAGGCAGGCAGGCAGGCAGGCAGGCCGGCAGACACCGAGGGAACGGGCGGGGGGTGCCGCGGAGAGCCCCCTCGTCGACCCCCGGTCGGGCAAGCCTCTGCTCGCGGGCCCGCTCAGTCGCGGAGCGCCGCGCGCCGCCTGCTCAGCGCGGCGCCCCCTCGCCAGCCCAAGGTCAGAGCGCCCGCGGCGGGCTCGGGCTCCCGGCGGGGCGAGCCGGCGGCGAAGGCGCTCCAGAGCGCGGCGATCCAGGTGAGGCAGGCGAGCGTGACGTGGACCCACACGAGCTCGGTGGGCAGGTGGGTGGCGTACTGGTAGGCCCCGACGGCGCCCTGGAGGGCGAGCAGCAGACAGAGCGCGGTTGTGGAGCGGCGCAGCACCGGGTCGTCGTTGGAGGCGCGCCGGCGCGCGAACCACCAGAGCGCGAGCGCGGCGAGAGAGAACACGAAGGAGATCTCGGCGTGGCGGTGGATCACGAAGTCCATCGTGGCGCGCCCGTCGAACGCGAGGCGGTTGATGTGCTGTCCGGGCGAGCCGCCGGCGTGGGGCCCGGCGGCGGTGGCGGCGGTGCCGGCGAAGATCGCGAGCGCGCCGAGCGCGGTGACGGCCCAGGCGGCCCAGGCGAGCGCGCGGTCGCGCGGCGGCGCGGCGGTGGCGGTGGCGGTGGCCGTAGCGGTGGCGGTGCGATCGCGTACCGCGGGGGGCTCGTGGGCGGAGCGCCAGACGAGCAGGGCGGCGGCGGCGATCACGGCGATGGAGAGCGCGAAGTGGCCCATGACCCAGCCGTAGTCGAGCGCGCCGCGCACGGTGAACCCGCCGAGGATCGCCTGGGCGAGCACGCCGAGGGGCAACAGCAGCGCCAGCCGGGCGAGGTCGCGGCGGTAGGGACGGCGGCGGTAGGCGAGCAGCCACGCGGCGATCGCGGCGAGGGACACGGGCACGGTGATCATGCGGTTGGAGAACTCGATGATCGCGTGGGAGTTCAGCGGCGGGTAGGCGTGGCCGTAGCAGCGGGGCCAGTCGGGGCAGCCGAGGCCGGAGCCGGTGAGGCGCACGGCGGCGCCGGTGAGCACGATCAGGGTGAGCGCGGCGAGCGCGATCTGCGCGACTCGCTCGTACTGGCGGGGCGTGAGCGTGAGAGAGCGGATGCGCGCGGGCAGGCGATCGAGCGTGGCCACGGTGCTAAGCATGACAAAGCCCGGCGGCGACGCGGTACGGTCGGGCCATGGTGCGCGAGTCGGGGGCGATCGGCGGGTGGCGGGCGCCGCCGGCGCGCCCGCGGGTGGGGCGGCGGGTGCGCCTGCGGGAGGGCGAGTTGCACGTGTGGCTGGCGGACCTGGACCGCGAGCAAGCGCCGCCGACGGGGCTGTCGCGCGTGGAGCGCGAGCGCGCGGCAAAGATCGTGGACGAGCGGCGGCGCGCGCGCTGGGTGCGCTCGCGCGCAACGCTGAGGGGTCTGCTGGGCGCGTATCTGGGCACGGACGGGCGGGAGGTGGAGCTCGAGGTGGCGGACGGGGGCAAGCCGATGATCGCCCGCCCCGCGGGCCCGGCTCGCGCGGGCTCGCGGGCGGTGGACCTGCGCTTCAGTCTCTCCCACTCGGGCGGGCGGGCGCTGTACGCGCTGGCGTGGGGCGCGGAGGTGGGCGTGGACGTGGAGCGCGCGCGCGAGGGGCGGCTGGAGGAGCGGGCGCTGGCGGCGCGCGCGTGGGGCGAGGCGGTGGCGGACGAGCTGGGCGCGAGGGAGCGGGGGGAGCGAAGGGAGCGGTTCCTGCGCCGGTGGGCGGCACGGGAGGCGGAGATCAAGTGCGTGGGACGGGCGCTGGGCGGGAGCCCGCGGGATGGGGGTGCGCGCGGCGGGGGGGGGAGAGGTGGGCTGTGGCTGGCGGAGCTGGACCTGGGCGGGGAGGGCGTGGGGGCGGTGGCGATG
>WQXW01000154.1 GCA_009781575.1 Solirubrobacterales bacterium | reverse complement strand
TACGTCCCGGGCGCACGGATGTAATCATAAGGGCCCCCGACAGCCACTTCGCGCAAGCAAGGAGGGACTCCGCCCCCATGTCCAACCCCCGTCTGGCAGGCTCGCATCGCAAGCGCTCGCCCACACGCGAGCTCGCCGAGCGCCTCGCCGCCTTCTTCGCCGTGGCGTGGCGTTTCATCCGGCGCGACCCGATCTCCACCTTCCTGGCGATCTCCTCGGTGGTGCTCGCGATCCTGTTCTTCTCGCTGTTGGGCTCGCTCGGGCCGAGCGCCGAAGGGCGCAAAGTGTCGCTCTCCGCGCTCACCGCGCTGGCCGCCGGGCAGCAGGTGCGCTCCGCGGTGCTGCTCGACCACGACCACCAGGTGGTCGCCCACACCTCCACCGGCCTGCAGATCTACGCCGACTACCCCGCCTCCGACGTCGGCACGCTGCAGCTGTACGGCACGCTCGTCAAAGGCGGCGCCGATGTGTCGATCGACCCCCAGAGCGGCAAGGGCGCGCGCGAGGTGGTGGTGCAGTTTTTGATCCCCATCCTGTTGCTCGTCAGCCTCTTCGCGTTCTTCACCCGCCAGGTGCAGGGCGCCGCCGGCGGGATCGCCGCGTTCTCCGCGTTTCGCGGCAAGGGCCGCCGGCGCAAGGGCCGCGAAGCCGCGCCCATCACCTTCGAGTCGGTCGCCGGCGCCGGCGAAGCGGTGGCCGAGCTGCGCGAGATCCGCGACTTCCTCGAGGACCCCTCGCGCTATCTCGACGCCGGCGCCGCCGCGCCCAAGGGCGTGCTGTTGATCGGCCCGCCCGGCACCGGCAAGACCCTGCTCGCGCGCGCCACCGCCGGCGAGGCCTCCGCCGCGTTCTTCACCGCCTCCGGCGCCGAGTTCGTCGAGTCGCTCGTCGGCGTCGGCGCCGCGCGCATCCGCGACCTGTTCGCCAAGGCCCGCAAGATGGCCCCCGCGATCGTGTTCATCGACGAGCTCGACGCCGCCGGGCGCAAGCGCGGCGCCGGCGTGGGCCAGGGCAACGACGAGCGCGAGCAGACGCTCAACCAGCTGCTGGTCGAGATGGACGGCTTCGCCGGCGACGCCGGCATCGTGGTGATGGGCGCCACCAACCGCCCCGACATCCTCGACCCCGCGCTGCTGCGCCCCGGGCGCTTCGACCGCCAGGTGGTGGTCGACGTGCCCGACGTCCACGGGCGCGCTGAGATTCTGGAACTCCACGGCCGCGGGCGGCGCTTTGCGCCGGGGGTCGATCTGACGGAGATCGCCAAGCTGTGCCCCGGCTTCTCCGGCGCCGAGCTCGCCAACGTGATCAACGAGGCCGCGCTGCTCACCGTCAGGGCGGGGCACAGCGAGATCGACCAGCACACGCTCGAGGAGGCGATCGACCGCGTGGTCGCCGGGCCCGCCAAGAAGCACGTGCTCACCGAGCAGGAGCGCTGGACCATCGCCGTGCACGAGTCCGGCCACGCCGTCGCCACGCGCGCGATCGGGCAGACCGTGTCCGCGCAGAAGCTCTCCATCGTCGCCCGCGGGCGCCAGCTCGGCACCGCCGCCCACATGCTCACCGACCGCGACGCGGTCATGCACTCGCGCGTGGATTTGGAGCGCCACCTCGTGGCGATCCTCGCCGGCACCGCCTGCGAGATGATCGCCTTCGGGATGGAGTCCACCGGCTCGCGCGACGACCTGCACGCCGCCACCAAGCTCGCCCGCCAGATGGTCACCTCCTACGGCATGTCCCCTCGCCTGGGCCACGTCACGATCGGCGAGGCCGGCGGCGAGGTGTTCCTCGGCGCCTCCCTGCAGGACCTCGGCTCGATCGGCCCCCACACGCTCGACATGATCGACGCCGAGGTCGAGCGCATCGTCGAGGACGCCGAGGCCCGCGCCGAGCACGTGCTCCACCAGAACTGGATGGCCGTCGAGGAGACCGCCAACGCCCTGATGGAGCACGAGACCCTCTCCGGTGTCGCGCTCGACGCGGTGCTCTCCACCGTGCAGCCAATCGAGCTCGAATCCATTCCGCTGCCCGCGCGCAGCAGCGACGCGCGGCGGTGACACGATGGGTGAGCGCCCGCGCCCGGCGGCCCAAAGGGCCCTCGCGGCGACGCGCCCACCCCAGCAGATGACCCTTGAACCCGACGACTTCGCCCGCCTGTACCGCCGCCACGCCCAGTCGCTGCTGGTCTTCTTCCAGCGCCGCCTCCACGACCCCGAGCTGGCCACCGATCTGATGGCCGACACCTTCACGATGGCCCTCGACCGCCGGGGCCAGTTCCGCGGCCACAGCGAGGAGGAGCTCTCCGGTTGGCTGTGGACCATCGCGCGCTCCACCCTGCGCGAGCACGAGCGCCACGGCGACGCCGTGCGCCGCGGCGCCCGCCGCCTCGGGCGCGAGCGCCGCGCGCTCAGCGACCGCGAGCTCGAACGCATCGAGGAGCTCGCCGGCCTCGCCGACCTGCGCGACGCCGTCACCCGCCGCATGGCCGAGCTGCCCCCCGAGCAGCGCGAAGCGCTGCGCCTGCGCGTGCTCGAAGACCTCCCCTACGAGCAGGTCGCCGCCCAGATGGGCCTCACCGTCCAGAACGCCCGCGCGCGCGTCTCGCGCGCGCTCCGCCGCCTCGGCTCCGAACTGCGCGACCAACCCGGCGCGCCCGAGCAATGAGCCCCACCCACACACCCCGTCCCTTCCCCGAGCCCGCTCCCTACGACTCCGAGCTGCCCATCCTGGCCGAGCTCGAGTCCGAGTACCGCACCGAACTGCTCTCCGTCGAGATCTGGGCCGGGCGGCCGGCGCGCACCGTCGCCGCCCCTCACCACCCGGCCGCGCGCGCGGCCCGCCGCCGCGACGCGCCCCACCGCGAGCTGGCCCCGGCGCGCATCACCCGCCGCGCGCTGCTGCTCGTCGCGCTCGTGAGCCTGGTCGGCGCCAGCGCGCTGGCCGGGACCGCGGTGTTCGGCGGTGCCCACCACCCGTCCGCCGGCGCCGAGGAATCCGGGGCGAGCACCAATCCGGTGCTGCTGGACACCGGCGGCACGAGCGTGGAACGCTGGCAGTTGCAGAGCTACAACCGCGGCGGCACGACCTGTTACGCGCTGTTCATCGCCGAAACGCTCGCCAGCGCCTGCGCGGCGGCCCCCGCGCGCGCCGGTGTGCTGGTGGGCAGCGCGCTCGGCCCCACGAGGCGCCTGGTCGCCGGCCTCGCGGGCCCCGGCGTCGCCCAGGTGCTGGTGCGCGTGGGCGGGCATACCTCAGCGGTCCCCACCCATCCGCTCCCACGCACGGCCGGCGGCGCGGCGGGCGCGGCGGGCGCCCGCGCGCGCGGGTCCCGCCTCCCCCCCGGCGTGCTGTGGTTCGTGGCGAGCTTTCCCGGCGAATCCTCGCTGCACGCCGCCCCCGCGCACGTCACGCCACGCGACGCCGACGGCCGCGCGCTCGGCCCCGCCACGCTGGACTGCAGCCTGGGCGGGACCAGCCCGGCCTGCCGGCGCGCCGCGGCGAACATCGCCTCCCGCTGAACACACGCCCCGGGAGGCCCGTTCTCTCCGTTGACACACTTGTGATGATTGCGTAAACTTGGCGTCACGTCCGTCGAGGCAGTGCCTCATACTGTGGTTCAACACACGCGAGGCGGCCGCGCTGGCGTGGGCAGTCCATGAACGCAACAGTCGAACACCAGATCCGCGCCACCGTCGAGGCTCGCCTGCGTGAGCTGGCGCCCGTGGCCGCGGAGATCGAGCAGTTGCAGCACGTGCTCGAGTCCCTGCCCAGCCCCACCGCGCGGGAGCTCCTCGGCCCGCGGGCGGTCACGGCGGTGCCGCCGGCCGCCGCGGGGGCGGTGGCGGTCGCGCCGGGCAGCCCCAACCTGATCGCGGTGCCCCGCCCCCACCGCCTGGGCAGCCGTCGCGGCCGCGACGGGCGCGCGCCCCAGGGCGCCAACAAGCAGCGCATCCTCGCCGCGATCGCCGCCCACCCGGGGCTGGCGGCCCCCGAGATCGCGCGCCTCACCGGCCTGAAGCGCTCCGTGGTCGCCTCCACGATCAGCCGCCTGAAGCGCACCGGCGAGCTGAGCGCCCACGGCGACGGCGTGTGCCTGGTGTTCACACCCTGAGCGCGGGGGGTCGCGGCGGGATACGCCGGGTGTTCACACTGTCGTAACCGCCTGTCCGAGGCTCCGTTGGTGGATTCAAAAAGAGGATTCGTTCCGCGCGGAACCAATCCAAAAAACAAAACACGCAACGGCCGGAGCTCGACCGGCACCTTGGGAGCCGTCAAAATAGGCAACATCCTCCTCCCCCCCGCCGCCGCCGGCTGGTCGCACGCCAGGCGGCGCGGCACGGCGGCGCCAGCCTCTCGGCGTGGCTCGCCGAGGCCGCGGCGGCAAAGCTGCGCGCCGAGGCGCTTGCCGCCCACCTGAACCGGTGGGAAACCGAACACGGGGCGCTGAGTCCGGAGGAGCTCCGGCGGGCGGAGGCGGAGCTGGCCCTGCCTTCCGCGGTGCACAGCGTGGGGTCGAGCCCGGGAGCTTCGTGTTTTGTTTTTTGGATTCGTTCCGCGCGGAACGAATTCTCTTTTTGAATTCACCAACGGCGCCGGCGTCGAGCCGGACGGGAGCGCGGGATCCTCGTCCCTCCAAACCCGGATCCACCGATCCGTCACGGCCGGGCGTGGCTTCCCGGTGAACACGCGCGCCACGGGTCCAGGATTATGAGGGGATCGCGCGGATGATCCACATGTACGCCGAGCGCCTGCTCAGCGGGGAACGCGAGCGGTGAGCGGGCGCCCGACACGACGGCCGCCGCCGCGGCCCCAGGACCGGCAGCCGGGAGAGGGCGTGACGCGACGGGAGGCGCTCCGGCGCGCCGGCATCGCGGCGGGCGGCGTGGCGCTCGGCCTGTCGGGGTGCGGCGGCGGCGCCCGGCCGCCGGGGCTCGACGCGGCGCACGGGGCGGCGGGCGGCGGCGCGGCTGGCGCGGCTGGCGCGGCTGGCGCGGCTGGCGCGGCTGGCGGCGTGGCGACGGGCACGGCTGACGCGGCGCGCGGGGCGAACGGGGCGGCGGCAGGCGGACCGGGGCGACGGCTGCCGTGGGTGCTGGACGTGGTGTTCGACAACCCCGGCCAGGCGCCGACGAGGACTGCGTTCAAGGACCCTCGCCGGCTGGCGGCGCTGGGCTACGACGGCCAGGTGGTGGCCGACTGGCGCCCGCCCACGACGGCGATCACCTACGACAGCGTCTCCAGTGACATCTTCCCGCGCGGGTCCAGCGCGCGCGACTG
>WQXW01000153.1 GCA_009781575.1 Solirubrobacterales bacterium | reverse complement strand
TGATCGTGACCAGGAAGTTGAGCGCGGTCATGACCGAGGAGGCGCCCGCGAACTGCACGCCGAGCGAGAAGAAGTCCTGCCCCACCGGCGAGGAGGTGGAGAGCGGCGCATATGCGGTCCAGCCGTCGGCGAACGCGCCGCCGGGCGCGAGGAAGCTCGACAGCATCATGAGCCCGGCGATCGGCAACAGCCAGTAGGAGAGCGCGTTCAGGCGGGGGAACGCCATGTCGGGCGCGCCGATCATCAACGGCAGCACGAAGTTGGCCAGCCCCGCGAACACGGGGATCACGAAGAGGAAGATCAGCAGCGAGGCGTGCACCGAGAAGAGGCCGTTGTAGGTGTTGGCGTCCACGAACTGCGCCCCCGGCTGCGCGAGCTCGGCGCGCATCAGCATCGCCAGCAGCCCGCCCACGAACAGGAAGAAGAACGAGGTGACCGTGTACTGGATGCCGATCACCTTGTGGTCGGTGTTGATGCGGAAGTAGTCGCGCCAGCTGCGCGCGCCGTGGCCGGAGTGGTCCTCGGGCTTGGTGGGCCGCCCGAACGCCCACGACAGCCAGAAGTCAAAGCCGCCGAGGCCGACCAGGAAGAAGATGGGGGAGGCGATCAGCGAGACCACCAGGATCGCTTCGCCCTTGAAATAGTGGTGGAACGTGGCGTGACCGGTGGACGCGCGCACCGCCCAGGTCAGGCCGGTGGCGAACACGATCCCCAGCAAAAAGCCGACCGCGCCCCGCGCGAGGCCGGGCGCGCGCAGTCGGGCGAGCATCGACCCTCCTGCACCGCTCGCAGGCGGGCTGCTGGTGGGCGGACTGCTCGTGACCGTGCTCATGACGCGTGCACCTGGCTCTGGATCCACGCGTGGAATTGCGCCGGGCGCACCACGTGCGCGGCGGAGCGCATCAGCGAGTGGCCAAGGCCGCACAGCAGGTTGCACACCACCGGGTAGGTGCCCAGCCGATCGGGGGTCGCGCGGTAGTGGGTCACGATGCCCGGCACCGCGTCGATCTGCAGCCTGAACGCGGGAATCCAGAAGGCGTGGATCACATCGCGCGAGTGGATGTCGAAGCGCACCGACTCGTTGTCGGGCAGATACAGTTCGTTGGACGCGAGCGCGGCGCCGCCGGTAACCGAGGGCGGATACACGTAGCTCCAGGCGAACTGCCGCCCGATCACGCCCACCTGGATCTCCCGTGCGGGGCGCTTTTCGTTTTCGTGCAACACCACGAACGAGTAGGCCACGAGGCTCATCAGCAGCGCCGCCGGCACCACCGTCCAGAAGACCTCCAGACGGGTGTTGCCGTGGATCGGCGGCCCGTCCTCGAGCTCCTGCCCGGGGCGCATGCGGAACATGAACACCGAGTACAGCACCACGGTGCACACCAGCACGAAGATCGGCACCGAGGCGATCACCAGCACGTGGTAGAGCGTGTCGGTGCGGTGCGCCTGGGTGGAGGCCTCCACCGGGAACCACGGGATCGCGTAGCTCAGCGCGATGCCCGCCGCGATGGCGATCAGTCCGGCGATCACCGCCCACAGCAGCGAGCGCCTATACATGCAGGCCGGCGGCTCCCGGGCCGGCGGCTCCTCCGAGCGGACCCCTCTGGCGTGCAAAAGACCCGTGACGACCCGGGACCAGCACCTCCGAGACCAGAACCTCCATCACGGGAGGATCCTAATGCATGGCCGCCACGGCCTTGACCGCCGCTCCGCTCCGCTGTACATTGAGGCAATCGTTGCAAGGGTCCGGGCGCGGCTCGGGCCGCGGGCGCATCACGACACGGTCGAAAGGAGCTCGAATATGCGGGTTCGAGACGGGATGCGGGAGACGGTGCTCACCGTCGGTCCAGGCCACACGCTGCGAGTCACCGCGCGACTGATGGCCGGCCGCGACGTGGGGGCCGCCGTGGTGATGGACCCCGACGGCCACGGGCCGGGGATCATCACCGAGCGCGACCTGCTGCGCTCGGTGGCCGCCGGCGAGGAGCCCGATCGGGAGACTGTGGCCGACCATCTCACCCGCGACGTGGTGTACGCGGCGCCCGAATGGACGCTCGAGGAGGCCGCCGCGGTGATGGTCAGGCGCGGCTTTCGCCATCTGATCGTGTGCGATCGAGGGGAGGTCGCGGGCATCCTGTCGGTTCGCGACGTCGTGCGCTGCTGGACCAGCGACGGCGCGGCGTGCGCGGTGCCCGCGGGCGCGGCGGTGGGTTGACGGCGAGTGCGAGCGCCCGCGCACCGCGGGCGCGCGACGCCAGGGCCGCGTGGACGAGGGACCGCGCGGCCCCCCACCGCCGCCGGTGTGCTCGCGCCCGGGGCCGGGCGCTCGATGACGGCCGCGGGGCGGCTCGGGGGCCGGGGCGCTCGATGACGGCCGCGGGGCGGCTCGGGGGCCGGGCGGCCGGGAGCTCAGCCGCCGGGCAGCTCGTCGACTTCCGCGCGGGTCTGCGAGATCCAGCGGATCACGCAGACGATTGTCAGGATCGCGCCGGCGATCGTGAGCTCGATGAAGGTGGTGATGCCGACCAGCGCCAGTGTGATGCCGACGGCGGTGAGCACCGGCAGCAGGCTGGGCCCGGGAAGATGGATCTCTTCGCCGGCGGGCGGCGGCTCGGGCTCGAGTGGGCTCACGACACGTACACCGCGGCCACCACGAAGGTGAGGCCGAACATGAACATGCAGATCGCGCCGACGATCAGGCCGGTGCGGATGTTCTTGCGTGCCAGCCGGCGGGTCATCATCGCGGCGCGAACACTACAGCCTCACCACAGCTTGGCGTCGAGCACCATCGTGCAGAACAGCAGCGCGAGATAAAGGAGCGAGAAGAGGTACAGCTGCAGCGCGGAGCGGCGATCGGCGCGGCGGTACAGGCGCACGGCGCCGGCGATGAAGCCCAGGCCGAGCGCCAGCGAGCCGGCGAGGTAGATCCCGCCGAAGCCGCCAGCGCAGAAGGGCAGCTGCGTGACCGCGTACAGCAGGACCGTGTACAGCAGGATCTGGCGGCGGGTCTCCGCCTCGCCGCGCGCGACCGGGAGCATCGGGATCCCCACCGCCTCGTACTCGTCGCGCATCAGCAGCGAGAGCGCCCAGAAGTGGGGTGGGGTCCAGAAGAACACGATGAAGAACAGCAGCACCGCGGTGCCGGAGAGCGAGCCGCGCACCGCGGCCCAGGCGACGAGCGGCGGCATCGCGCCGGCGGCGCCGCCGATCACGATGTTCTGTGGAGTGCGGCGCTTCAGCCACACCGTGTACACCAGCACGTAACCCAAAAAGCCGGCGAGCGCGAGCGCCGCGGCCAGCACGTTGACCGTGAGCGAGAGCTCGGCGAAGGAGAGCGCGGCCAGCGCGCAGCCGAAGATGAGCGCGGCTTGGGGGCTCACGCGACCGGCGGGCACCGGGCGGTTGGCGGTGCGCGCCATGCGCGCGTCGATGTCGCGGTCGAACCAGTGGTTGACCGCGCCGGCGCCGCCCGCCGAGAGATAGCCGCCCAGGCAGGTGAGCGCCACGAGCGCGGGCGAGGGGTCGCCGGCCACATACATGGTGGCGACGGTGGTGAGCAACAGCAGCGACTGGACCTTGGGCTTGGTCAGCTCGAGGTGGTCGCTCACCAGTTGGCGCGCGCGCGGCGCGCGCCCCAGGCGAGGGCTCAGCGCATCGCCGGCCACGACAAGCGGTGTGGGCGCGCGATCCATCACGCCCATCCCATCACACCCCGACCTGCGTGGCGCCGGTGGGCACCGTGGCGCGGCCCGGAGCGGGGGTCGGCGCCGTGCGCCGCTCGATCTCGCGGCGGATGTCCTTCATCGGTTCGGCCGAGCGCACGCGGGGGATCACATCGAAGTTGTTGACCGGCGGCGGGGAGGTGGTGAACCACTCGAGCGTGTTGCCCTTCCAGGGATCGGGGCCGGCCGGCAGCCCCCGCCGCACGCTGCGCACCACGTTGATGACTGTCATCAGCACGCCGAGGCCGAGTATGAACGCGCCGACCGTGGAGATCAGGTTGTAGACGGGCAGGTTGCCGGTGTTGGAATACTCGTACACGCGCCGGGGCATGCCTTCCAGGCCCATCGCGTGCTGGATGAGGAAGGTCGCCAGAAAGCCAATGAACATCAGCCAGAAGCTGAGCTTGCCGAGCCCTTCGTGGAGCATGCGCCCGGTGATCTTGGGGAACCAGTAGTAGATCGCCGCGAACACCGTGAACGCGGAGCCGCCCATCAGCACGAAGTGGATGTGCGCGACCACGAAATACGTTTCATTCAGCTGCCAGTCGACGGGGAAGATCGCCAAAAACACGCCGGAGATGCCGCCGATCGTGAACAGCGCGAGGAAGCCCACGCAGAACAGCAACGGCGTGCGGAATTCGATCGTGCCCCGCCACAGCGTGGCGATCCAGTTGAAGATCTTCACCCCCGTGGGCACGGCGATCAAAAACGAGGTGATCATCACCGAGATGAGGATCGCGACCGGCGTGGGGGTGGCGAACATGTGGTGGGCCCACGTGAGGAAGCCGAGAAACGCGATCGCCACGGTGGCCACCGCCACCGCGCGGTAGCCGAAGATCGGCTTGCGGGCGAACACCGGCAGGATCTCGGAGACGATCCCGAAGCCCGGCAGCACCATGATGTACACCTCGGGGTGCCCGAAGAACCAGAACAGGTGCTGCCACAACAGCGCCGAGCCGCCCTGCGCGGGATCGAAGAAGTGAGTGCCGAAGTGGCGGTCGGTCAGCAGCAGGGTGACCGCGCCGGCGATCACGGGCATCGCGAAGATGATCAGCACCGAATAGGTGAGCACGGCCCAGATGAACAGCGGCAACCGCCCCCAGCTCATGCCGGGCGCGCGCATGTTGGCGATCGTGGCGTAGAAGTTGATCGCGCCGAGCATCGAGGAGAGGCCGGTGAGGTGGATCAGGAAGATCCACGCGTCCTGGCCGCCGCCGGGAGAGAAGAGCGAGTTGGAGAGCGGCACATAGCTCGACCAGCCCGCTTCCGGGGGGTTCCAGAACACGGAGGCGTAGAACACGATGCCACCGGCCAACAGCAGCCAGTAGGAGAGCGCGTTCAGCCGGGGGTAGGCCATGTCGCGTGCGCCCACCATGAGCGGCACGAAATAGTTGGCGAGGCCCGCCATCATCGGCACGAGGAAGAGGAAGATCATCGTGGTGCCGTGCATCGTGAAAAGCTGGTTGTAGATCTGAGGTGTGACCAGCGTGTTTTCGGGCGCGCCCAGCTGCAGGCGCATCATCAGCGCCTCGACGCCGCCCAGCAGGAAGAACACGAACGTGGTGACCATGTAGAGGATCCCGATCCGCTTGTGATC